>JAURAE010000067.1 GCA_030829675.1 Schleiferiaceae bacterium | reverse complement strand
AGTTTCCTGCGAGGCTTTCATAAGCTTATCGAATTGGCTTAGTGAACGTGAGTCACTACACCATTTACGTAATCGTAATCTCCTGAACCGTCTTGGCGCAATTCCCAAACGATGGTCGCAACACTGTAATCAGCGTTGAAAGGAAGTGTTGGGATGTCGATGTGGAACTGCATTGGCGTGTAACGAGTACCGTACACATCGCCAGCAGCGAAGGCATTGCCTAGTGGGTTCAAATCTCCCAAGTTCATACCCCATGGTCCCAATGAAACCATTGATGTATCAGCAGTATTTGCATCGTCGCTCTCTACCCAGCCAATAACAGCGGCGGTAGCGTGACGGTACAATACTTCGTCGTGAGTGTAAATGGTTCCGGACTTGATCAGTGGTGTTCCGTTTACCAAGGCCGCATCTTGTGCCCAAGTAGTTGGAGTCGCACCTGAACCAGTACTTACCTTCGGCAAAGAGCTTACTTGGTTCAAATCAACACCGTTGCCGTAATCTTTGGCTTCAACACCGTTGAGCAACAAGTAAGATTGGATCATGTATACGTTATCAAGGTTCGTTTCCAATGCTTTTACGCGAGGATAAACGATGAGCTTCGTACCAGTGTTTTCAACATCAGCTTCCAAACCGAAAGCAACTTCTGCTAGGGTAGCAGCAGCGGCAGCGGCAGCGGGGCTCTGACCTACGTCTGTGTTGTTCACGTAGAAGTTAGGTACGCCTGAAGTAGGGAAGTTATCGTCGAACTTAGCAGAGGCAGCGTTATCTGTAGAGAACCAATCACCAACGTGATTAGCGATCAATACTGCGCTATCTCCCAATACACCGTCAAGGATGGTCATGATTTCAGCGCCGTTTGGACAGTACTGACACCATGCACCGGTAGTTTCAATTACCAATGGACGGGCAGCATTGCTAACGGTCAATGAGTCACCTGGGTAGGTGGCAGGCTCAACTGCTGGGCCGTTTGGCTCACAGGAGGTCATAAATAGAGCGCCAACGATAGCGCCAAATGCTACTAATTTTTTCATTTCTAGGTTATTTGAGTTACGAAAATATCGAAAAAACCCTAATTCCCACACATTAAATAGTAAACGGGTAGGTGGTCCGAGTATCCGAAAGAAAATCTATGGCCTATCCAGGAGCGTTTTGGTTTCTTGCCGCCCCATTTTTTATCGTTTTCAAGAAGCGCATCTGGTGCTAAAATTTCCCCTTGTACTTCCCCGTTTTTGACCATGGCCCAATCCAGTTCATTCCAACGTCCGCGGTACTTGTAGGAGCCTTGCTGGGTGCCATTTATGGAGGCCAGTTTCCAATGGTGTGCTGTGGCTAAGGACATCATGTTCGGGGTAGGTTCGGTATTGAAATCACCGGCGAGCAGGGTAGGTGTTCGACAGGTATCTAGGCTGTTCATTATTTTTTCGAGCACCCTCATTCTTTTGTGATGTGATTGTTGGGCGCCGCCTCGTTTGGAGGGCAGGTGGATGAAAACGAGTTGGGACAAGGTGGAATCCGGCCATAGCAATCGCAAGAATAAGGGGTCCCTAGTATGCCATGCTTCGGGCATTCGAAGGGTATGGGATTGAAGAATCACAACTTCCTCATGCACGAGAGCGGCTACATCTATGCCTCTAGAATCACGACTGTCATAAAGTACCGGTTGCCATGGGCCTAATGAACGTAGTGCGGCGTGCCGACTTAAAGCCAATAGGGCGCCATAGGTTTCAACCTCGGCGAGGCCTATAACCAATGGGGGTGTAGGCGATTGTACTTGTGCCAATCGCAAAGCGCGTGCGGTTTGACGGATCTTGAGCCAATAGGTTATGCTGTTGTTTTGGCGCGGACCCTCGGGAAGGAAGTCCTCGTCGGCATGTCCATAATCATGGAGGGTGTCGAACAGGTTTTCGACGTTGTAGAATAGCACTGGTTGGCTGATGGCGAGGTAAGGAAGTAGTAGGAACAGGATTGATTTCAACATGAAAATTCAACGAACCCGGAACCTGAAATCTTGCTGTTAGCTTCCTTGAAATAATAACAAAGAGGAATCTCCGTAGCTCAGAAAACGGTAATCATGATCTAGGGCATGAGCGTAAATGTCGCGCCATTGTTCGCCCACTCCCGCACTAACTAGAAGCAGTAATGTGGAGCCGGGTTGGTGGAAATTAGTAACGATGCCTTTGACGGTTTTGAAGGAATAGCCCGGTTTGATCATGAGTTGGGTGTGCAAGGCTACTTCCATGATGCCACGCACTTTCAGAGCGTCGAGCAGGGCTGAATAGGTTTGGGTGACCGTCAAGGAGGGGTTGAGGGTGTACGCTTCAAATTGACCTAAGGGGTTCAACTCACCGGTTTCTATCAATTTTGCGCCGATCCAGTGAAAGCTTTCCAAACTTCTGAGGCTCGTGGTGCCGACTGCGATTTTGGGACCCTCGTGCCCCAAATACTGCTCGAGCCATTGCTGAGATAGGATGATCTCTTCGTCGTGCATCTGGTGTGCCTCGATTTCTCCTTCTCCCAATGGTTTAAAAGTGCCTGCGCCAACGTGCAGGGTGAGCTCCACTTTACTATGGCCGGCTCTTTCCAAGGATTGAAAAACGCGGTCTGTAAAATGAAGGCCGGCGGTGGGGGCAGCCACGGAGCCGTTCGTGTGAGCATATACGGTTTGGTAACGCTCTACATCGTCGGAGCTCGCGTCGCGGTTCATGTAAGGCGGCAGTGGTATTTTACCGGCCCACTCGAGAACTTGAGCAAAGGTGAGGTCGCTGTCCCACGTGAAAGAAATGACCCAATAGGCTCCGTTCCGGGAGATTTTTTCCGCTCTAAGGGTGGTGCCATTTTCAAGGTCCAATTCCAATGGGTGATCCTTCCAACGCTTGAGGTTGCCGACCAAGCATTCAAAGTTGACTTTGTGCACACTATTCATCGCTTCCTCAACACTTTGGGCATGTGGCCCGAGGCAGAAGATTTCAATAGGCTTCGCGCCTTCGGTTTTGACGAAATGAAGGCGAGCACGGACCACGCGTGTGTTGTTGAAGATCAGCTGGCTTTGTGGCGGCAGCTGGGCGGGGAGGTCAGTAAATAATTGGTCCCGGATCATGCCCTCTTTAAATACGAGCAACTTGCTTTGATCGCGCTCCGACAAGGGATGCACGGCAATGCGTGAGTTTGGTAAGTCGTATTCGAAATCTGATTTTTGCATATTGCCCGGTACTGCGGATGCAAATTTAGCGTTCCCTACCTTTACACGTCTTATTTCGTGCCAACAATGCCCAAACGAATTGTCATTTCCACCTCAAACGACATCAGTACTGATAATCGGGTACACAAAGTCGCTATGTTGCTGCTGTCGCTCGGGTACGAGGTCGTGTGGGTGGGGCGGATGTTGCCCACAAGTACGGCGATTGATCGACCCTATGAGGTGCAGCGCTTATCCCTAGTGTTTAAGAAAGGAGCATTGTTTTATGCGGAACTGCAAGTGCGCTTGTTCTTTTTCTTGCTCACGCATCGAAGCACACATTTGTTGTCCAACGACCTAGATACGCTGTTGCCGAACTATTTGGTGTCCCGATTATTTCACAGCACGCTCATCTACGATACGCACGAATATTTCTGCGGTGTACCTGAGCTAGAGGGCCGATGGGCGAAGAAGGTGTGGCAACGTTTGGAGCGTAGCTTGTTTCCGCGTGTGGACCACATTTGGACGGTCAACGAGAGCATAGCAGATTTATACGAGGCCGATTATGGCAAGCGTCCCAAGGTCTTTAGAAACATTAGCCCCATGCCGGAAGGGTTTGTCCGAGTGACAAGAAGGGAATTAGGCCTGCCAGAGGATGCATTCATCGCGATCAATCAAGGCTCGGGAATGAACGTGGACCGAGGATTGGAGGAAGCTGTAGAGGCCATCGCCGGAATGTCAGAGGAGTGGATGCTTTTGTTGGTTGGGTCTGGAGATGCCATTCCCGCCTTGAAGGAAAGTGTTCGTGCGAGGGGGCTGGAGTCCAAGGTGGTATTTGTGGGTCGCGTGCCTTATGCCCAATTGTTACAATATACCGCCGCCGCAGATGTAGGCTTGAGCTTGGACAAGGATACCAACATCAATTACCGCTTCAGTTTGCCCAACAAGCTCTTCGATTATCTGCATTGCGGTATTCCTGTCCTTACCTCGCCTTTGGTAGAGGTAGCACGTATTGTGGAAGGCTATGGTGTGGGGGCAACGGTGGAGCCGACGGATATAGAGGCCTTAAGAAATACAATGGTCCAAGTCGTGGAGCAGCGCCAGCACTACACCAAAGGAATTGAGCGGGCGCAGCGAGAATTGAATTGGGCCCAAGAAAGCGAAGCGCTTAGGAAATTTTACGACCAACTGTAGGTTGTGCCGCACAGAGCACCACCAGCTTGTACAAATCAAACATCGCCACCGATCCTCGACCTGCACTGAGTCGCCCGAACATCCAAGGGGCCAAAACGGGGTTAAGTAAGCGCAACAGCAGCGCGCCTCCCCATGATTGCAGCTTTTTGTAGGTCGCGTACAAGCGCACATCTTCGTCTATTTTACCTGCGTCGATCAGCGCAGCCAATCCCAATACGGCGGTTTTGGTTTTTTCCATGAACACCTCATCCGAATCAATACCCAAATGGTAGGCTGGGTTGTCCAAGTGCTTCACTGGCACACAGCGGTGCCTTAATTCCAATCCGAAAAGCGTATCCTCATGGCCGTATTCGAGCAATTTCGCGTCGAAGGCAATAGTTTGAGCCACCGCTCGGTCCATGCACACATTGAACGCTGAAAAACTACTGTACGGCGTTTGACTCCGGCGTTTGGCGGGAATGCTCTCTTTCTGAACGCCTACTTTATGGCGCAACCATTGCTTATGGACACTGTGGTATGCGGTCCCGCCCACAAGGACGGTCTGTGGGGCTGCATGCTCGAGGTATTGAGCGATGAAATTCGGTTGAACCGGAAGGGCATCGGCGTCCAAAAACAGCAATTGAGTGCCTTGGCTCAACGCAACGAGGTGGTTTCTATTGGCCGCGCGTCCTCGAAGTTCCGTGTAGTGATGGTACTGCACGCGGGGATGCTGGGTCCAATTCTTTTGCAGAGGGTGAGCCTCGGAACATTGGTCCGAAATGAGGATTTCCGTGTTAGATATGGAAGGATTGGCTGCTATTTCGCCAAGTAGTGCCTCAATCAACGACCCTACATCATTGCCGAAGCTGGCAATGCAAATGCTGAGGTCGATGCTCTGGTGCTCCATGAATTAAACGCTTTGTCCCTTATTATCCGTGACCGTTCCTTCGGCAACTTTGAGTGTGCGTTGGTGGTACTTGTGGATCATCTGATAATCATGAGTGGCCATAATCACGCTTTTGTTCTCCTCAGTTAAACGAAGGAGCAGCGCCATTATTTCCTCTGAAGTACGCGGGTCCAAGTTTCCCGTAGGTTCGTCCGCCAAAATGATTTTCGGATCGTTCAATAGCGCTCGGGCGATGGCCACACGTTTTTGCTCCCCGCCTGAAATTTCGAACGGGTGCTTGTGCTTCTTGTTTTGCACGCCTACCCTAGACAATACCTCCACGATGCGTTTGGCGCGTTCTTCCTTGTCCTTCCAGCCGGTGGCGCGTAGAACGAAATCAAGGTTGGCCTCCACCGTGCGATCCGTGAGCAGTTGAAAATCTTGGAATACAATGCCCAATTCTCTTCTCAAACTAGGAATGTCTTTGTCCTTCAATCCCACGAGGTCGTGGGTTCCTACTTGGCCACTGCCCACCTGCAGGGGTAGGTCGCCATAGAGAGTCTTCAACAAAGAACTCTTGCCGGATCCCGTTTGTCCGATGAGGTAGATGAACTCGCCGGGTTGCACATTAAAACTTACGTTGCTAAGGACCAAGTGTTTGCCTTGGAAAATGCTTGCTTTATCGAGGGATACTAGCGCCATAGGATGCGTTCAAATTCAATGTTGAAGGGTGGTTTTCAAATGTAGGACAAATACCAAAACGGCGAACGGCAGCGTTTTTGAAGATGTGAATAACTCCAATGAATTGGTCCCTAACCACAAGGATTCCCCGTTGGAGGACACTTATTTTTAAGGATAAACCCAATGTAGATGAGAACAACCCTCTTCTTATTCCTTTCGCTAGTGTTTTCGGGGGCTATGATGGCGCAAGAAACAGCGCTCGAGCACGGACATGAAGCGACGTTCAACGAAAGTGTTGCCCTGTTTGATGAAGGATTATATGCTGCCGCCCGCGTAGGCTTCGACGACATCCTTTCTACAGATTTGCCGCTCCAAAGCTTTCTCAAGGAAGAAAGCAGCTACTACCGCGCCATGTGTGCACTGTACTTGATGAACGAGCACAGCGAATACTTTTTGACGTATTTCGCCAATACCTACCCGCTTAGTCCAAGATGGCAAGAGGCCCACGTCAGCGCGGCCAACTACTACTTCAACAACCGCCGTTACCGCAAGGTGGTGCAATGGTTGAGTGCTATTGATGCGGCAGATGTGCCAAATTCTTTCAAGAGCGAATACTACTTCAAGCTCGCCTACAGCTACTTAATGGAGGACGATATTGAGAAAGCCAGAAACTTGTTCTTTCAGGGAACTTCGTATTCCGGAGAATACCAAACCCATCACAAATACTACTACGGCCACATTGCCTACGAGGCGGAACAATATTCAACGGCCATTGCTCAATTTGAATCACTCATTGGCGATGAGAAATTCGGTGGGGTGGTGCCTTACTACCTGAGCCAGATCTACTACAAAACAGGAGAGGTAGATGAATTGCTTCGCGTTGGAGAGACGTTGTTGGCCCAAGCGGTGGAGAGCCGTGCTTCGGAAATAGCTAAACTCATCGGCGAGGGGTACTACCAGAAGAAGGATTGGGCGCAAAGCGCAAAATACTTGGAGAAGCACCAGAGTCTTGGCGGCAAGCTCAGCGATGATGATCACTACAAGCTCGGCTTTGTATTGTACAAGACCGGTCGCTACGAGGAAGCCATACAAAGTTTCAATAAAATCCACAGCCGCGGTGATGATATGGCCCAGAGTGCTTACTATCACTTGGCCGATTGTTACCTGAAAACCGGTAAAAAGACCGAAGCGCAAACTGCCTTTTTGACAGCGAGCGAGAGCGGAGGCAATG
>JAURAE010000066.1 GCA_030829675.1 Schleiferiaceae bacterium | reverse complement strand
TTTCAAGAAGTTAGTGAAGAACACCTTGTTCAGTGCTTCAAACGCTTCAGGGGCTTCGTACGTATCTACTTGGACGCCGTGTTGTTCGAGGTAGGCCTTGCCGCGACCTGCAACTAAGGGATTGGGGTCTAGACATCCAATGACCACTCGTTGTACCCCATGTTCCACTAGAAGATGACTGCAGGGTGGTGTTTTTCCGAAATGAGAACAGGGTTCGAGACTGCAGTAAACGGTAGATTCGGGGAGTAACGATGGGTCTTTCACAGATCGGATGGCCATCACTTCCGCGTGCGGTTCGCCGGCGCGGTGGTGGTAGCCTTCGCCTATAATTCGACCTTTGTGTACGACCACAGCGCCCACCAATGGGTTAGGAGAGGTGTTGCCGCGAGCATAATTGGCCAATTGTAAGCAACGTGTGAGAAACTTGCGATCTGACATGTAACAAAGGTAGGGTAGTGTGGCTATTTTCGAGAACTATGAAATCACTTTCAACATACAGAAATGCGGCGTTGTCCGCACTCGCTGACTTCTATGACAAGCGTGAGGCGCAGAATGTGGTTTCCTACTGGTTTGAGCAACGCCTAGGGCTTAGTCGAACGGATTTCGTTTTGAAGCTAGAAGAACCTGTTGATTTCCCAAGTTTTGAAGAGGATTTATCTCGCCTACAGCGACATGAACCGGTGCAATATGTATGCGGTCGTGCTCCATTTATGGACTTTTGGCTTGAGGTAAGCGGGGCTACTTTGATTCCGAGACCTGAGACGGAAGAATTGGTCCAATGGGTCCTAGATACTCTCCCACCGCAAAAACTCACCTTATTAGATGTTGGCACAGGCAGTGGAGCCATTGCCATCGCCTTAAAACGTGCTCGACCGGATTGTAGCGTCATTGCCATTGATGTGGATGCTGAAGCACTTGATTTCGCTCGTCGTAATGCGCATGAATGCGGCGCGACCATAGATTTCATCCAGGTTGATGTATTGGCGCAACGCTTACCGGCAGCAGATATTATCATTAGCAATCCACCGTATATCCCGTCGATGGAGCGGAAATCGATGGAACCTTATGTTATTGATCACGAACCGGGTTTGGCCCTATTCGTGCCAGATAATGATCCGCTGTTGTTTTACCGAATTATTGCTCAGCAGGCGTCTACAGTTTTCTTTGAAATCCACATGGAATTTGGCGAGGAAATGCGGGAGATGTTGGCTAAATTTGGATTCGATCGAATAGAACTGCGCAAGGACCTGCAAGGGCGCGACCGAATGATATTAGCACAGCGATGAATCCACAAGAACGTATTGCCGACCTTAGAACTGCGCTCCACGAGCACAACCACAGGTACTACATACTGGATCAACCCACTATTTCAGATTTTGAATTTGACCAATTACTGAAGGAATTAGAGCAACTCGAGCGCCAGTTCCCGGAGTTCTATGATGAAAACAGCCCAACCATGCGTGTGGGCGGTAGTGTCGTGAAGTCCTTCAACACAGTGGTGCACCAATATCCAATGTTGTCTTTGGGCAACACGTACAATTGGGAGGAGTTGGCCGATTGGATCGGGCGCGTCGAGAAATTGGCCCCTGAATCAACCTTCGTTTGTGAACTCAAATATGATGGTGTTGCTATTGGCATTCGATACGAGCACGGCAAACTTGTCCAAGCAGTGACTAGGGGAGACGGTACTCAAGGAGATGATATTACCACCAACGTGCGCACCATAAGAAGTGTGCCCTTACAGCTAAATGGACCTGCGCCTGAGAGTTTTGAAATTCGCGGAGAAATCGTGTTGCCACATGCGGCATTTGAGCGTTTAAATGCAGCGAGAAGGGACGAGGGTCAGGCTGAATTTGCAAATCCACGGAACTGTGCCTCGGGAACACTCAAACTTCAGGACAGCAGTGTTGTGGCCTCCAGGGGACTGGATGCTTACTTGTACTTTGTCTTGCCGGATGGAATACTTGCGGATACGCATAGTAAAACCATAGAAGCAGCTGGCGATCTTGGATTCAAAGTGCCAAGAAAATCTGATAAGTACATTGCTGAATGCGCAGGGATTGAAGAGATTAAAGCATTCATAGAATATTGGGATGTCGAGCGACATCATCTGCCATTCGACATCGACGGCATCGTCATCAAAGTCAATGATTACAAGGCTCAACAAGATTTGGGCTTTACCGCAAAGTCCCCTCGATGGGCCACTGCGTTCAAGTTCAAGGCGGAGCAGGTAAGTACGAGATTAGAGCACGTGAATTACCAGGTTGGTCGTACCGGGGCCATAACCCCTGTGGCCAACTTGAAGCCCGTATGGCTAGGTGGGACTACTGTGAAGCGCGCCTCCTTGCATAACCAAGATCAAATTGCCTTGCTTGATTTGCACGAAGGGGATGAGGTCTTTGTGGAAAAGGGAGGTGAGATTATTCCTAAGGTAGTAGGTATTAAGCTGGATGCGAGAGCAGAAGGTGCAGTGCCTGTAGCGTTTATTAGTCACTGTCCGGAGTGTCAAACAGAATTGGTCCGAAAAGAAGGAGAGGCCCAGCATTATTGCCCGAATGCCAGCGGATGTACGCCACAAATAAGCGGTCGTATTCAACATTTTATTTCACGTAAAGCCATGGATATAATGGGCATGGGGAGCGAAACGGTGCAACTTTTCGTGGAGAAAGGCCTCATACACTCGATTGCGGACTTATACGACCTGACGTACGATCAAATAATTGCGCTTGAAGGATTTAAAGAAAAGAGTGTGACCAATTTGCTCGAAGGTCTCAACGCCTCCAAACAAATCCCCTTTGATCGCGTCTTATTTGGCTTGGGCATTCGCCACGTTGGGGCGACAGTGGCAAAGAAATTGGCACGTCATTTCGGAAGTATGACTGAACTATTACAGGCTGATTTTGAGACGCTAAAAGCAGTTGACGATATTGGCGAAGTCATTGCACTTCAGCTTACGGAATACTTTAATGAGGATGCAAACTTGGAAGAATTGGCCAGGTTACAGCAAGCCGGTCTTCAGTTTGAAATGGAGGTTATAAATACACCTTCTGAGGGCCCTCTAGTAGGGGCTAAAGTGGTGGTGAGCGGCGTATTTGAATCGTTCTCGCGCGATGAACTCAAGTCATTGATAGAAACCTTGGGGGGACAGAATGTGAGCAGTATCAGTTCTAAAACTACGTATGTTGTTGCTGGAGAAGGCATGGGCCCATCCAAAAAGGCCAAAGCAGAAAAACTCGGCATACCCGTGCTCAATGAAGAAGAGTTTAAAACCTTGATTCAATGAGACGCATCCAGCAGTACTTTTTGAAGAAAGGATTACAGCACGCACAACCCAGTGCCAAGGGATTAAAGAACAACGATCCGAAAATCACTGTGCTCACTAGAAACATGGTCGAAGTAGAAGTGGTAAAGAAGTACTTCACTAAAGTAGATTTTGTGTTCTATGAAGATTTAAGGCGCCCGAAAGGCTATCCAACAAAGACTTCACATGTGTACAAGGATGATCTCGATTACCGCGGCATCCCAAAAAGAACTATACCTGAGCCTGAAGGGAACCATTTATTGTTAAATCTTGAACCTAATCCTCCAATTTTAACTTGGTACTGGTATGCACGGAGCTATGACTTTAAAGTAGATTTGTGCGGGGTATATGAGGATGCAGATATTCAAATAGGCCCAGGAAATGCTGATACACTCAGCGACAAATTACATACCTTACAGAAGACCTTGAACGTTATAACCAAATGAGAACCATCGATTTAACAGGTGTTGGAGTAGCATTAATCACTCCATTTCACGACAATAGAAGTGTGGATTATGCAGGCCTAAAAAAATTGGTCGAACATTGCATCACTAATGGGGTAGATTACCTCGTTGTCAATGGAACTACAGCAGAGAATCCAACGTTAACGTCGGAAGAGAAATCGTTGATTTTACAATCGGTTATTTCACAAGCACAGGATCGAGTACCTGTAATTTATGGCATCGGCGGCAACAACACACAGGCCTTGATGGATAAAATTTCCAATTTCGATGTCGAGGGTGTGAGCGCCATACTTAGTGCGAGTCCTTATTACAACAAGCCTACACAAGAAGGGATATACCAACATTATGCGGCTTTAAGTCAATGCAGCGCGTTGCCCATCATTTTGTACAATGTACCAGGTCGAACCAGCAGTAACATTAGCGCAGAAACTACTGTACGCTTAGCTAAGGATTTCGGCAATATTGTCGCGATCAAAGAGGCGAGTGGAAACTTGGATCAGATCACTGAAATCCTAATGAATCGCCCGGACGGCTTCCAAGTCATTTCTGGAGACGATAACCTGACCTTACACATGATGCTTCTTGGGGGCGAAGGGGTTATTTCAGTCAGTGGGCAAGGCGTTCCTGAAGTGTTCTGTTCAATGGTTGATGCTGCACTAGATGGTGATTTTTACACTGCTAGAGAGGCACATTTATCGCTGTTTGACCTGACAAATCTTTTATTTGCAGAAGGAAATCCAGCAGGCATTAAAGCCTTGCTCGAATTGCGAGGAGTTTGCGGTTCTACCGTACGTCTTCCATTGGTATCAGCGAGCCCTAGCTTAAAAGAGCAATTACAAACCGCTTTATCAGCCTTAGAGATTTAATGGTCGGCGAGAGTGTCTGTTACTAGCCACATGAATCAGCCATTGAAAATTCTGTACGCCTTCCAAGGCACCGGTAATGGGCATGTCGCACGTGCTAGGGACCTTATTCCACGATTTGCTGCACACGGAGCGGTGGACGTATTAATTGCGGGCACAGAATCAGATTTGGACGTAGGGGTCCCCATACGCTACAAACTTCACGGTTTGACCATGGTATACGACAAGCACGGAGCGGTTAGTTATTGGAGAAGTTTATGGAAGAATAAATTGGTCCAATTTTGTTTGGACGTCCTCCGCTTACCCGTCAAAGAATACGATCTTGTAATCATAGATTTTGAAGCCGTGACGTCCTATGCTTGTAAGCTCCGAAGCGTAAAGGCGTTACAATTAAGCCATCAAGCAGCCTACTTATCACCAGAGGCCCCAAGACCATCAAAAAAAATCTGGCATTGGGAATGGGTATTGCGTCATATGTCTCCGGCCGCCTATGCCATTGGATTCCATTTCCAAGCCTATGGGCCAAAAGTACTGCCGCCCATTATTAGAGCTGAGATTCGATCACTAACACCCTTGGATGGTGGACATTACACGGTGTATCTACCCTCGTTTGACAGTAGGTACGTTGCTAGGGTCCTCCGAGATTTCCCAACGATCAAGTTTGAAATATTCGCCAAGGATAAGGCAAGTTTTGAGGAAGAAAACATCAGTGTGAAACCCGCGAATGTGGAAGGTTTTAAGGAATCTTTACGTACTTGTACAGGCATAATATGTGGGGCAGGGTTTGAAGCTCCAGCAGAAGCGGTTCACTTGAAAAAAAAGGTGTTAGTC
This sequence comes from Schleiferiaceae bacterium, assembly GCA_030829675.1. Classification (GTDB taxonomy): domain Bacteria; phylum Bacteroidota; class Bacteroidia; order Flavobacteriales; family Schleiferiaceae; genus UBA10364. The sequence continues at coordinate 1,772 of JAURAE010000066.1, read as the reverse complement.
ATTCCGATTAAAGGGCAATACGAGCAGTTGTGTAATGGACTGGCTGCCGAGAAGATTGGACTCAAAATGATCCCGGAATTCTCTGCAAATTTCAAGTTTGAGATTAATGAATTTATATCCGCTACAACTCCACAATACAGTAGATGGCCTGATTACGCGGCCGAGCTCGTAAAAGAGATTGTTAAAAATGCTGAAAAAGGACTACCGCTCGACGATATTTCCTCTTTACAAGTGTGGTAAAAACACTACATTTGCACCCTCATGAAGGTACCGTTTATATCATATTTAGTAGGGATTTCCCTGTTGCTGACGAGCTGTGGTGAATACCAAGAAGTGCTCAAGAGCAAAGACTTGGATTATAAATTCTCCAAGGCAGTCGAATATTACGATGCTGGTGAGTACAATAAAGCTTACCCCATTTTCGACGAGTTAATCACTCTCTATCGCGGTACGCACAAGGCACAAGAAGTGTACTTCTACTATGCCCACACATTATATAAGCAAAGAGATTACATCTTGGCCGGATACCATTTCAAGAATTTTTACAAGACGTTCCCAAATAACGAGAAGGCAGATGAGGCAGCGTTTTTAACGGCTTACTGTTACTACCTAGAAGCGCCGGAGCACAGCTTAGATCAAGCCTACACCTACAAGGCCATTAATGAAATACAATTGTTCATTAATACGCATCCTGGTTCTGATAAGATCGATGAGTGCAATGAATACATGGAAGATTTGCGTAGTCGATTGGAAACAAAAAGCTACGAAATCGCTTATCAATACTACCGTACAAGGAATTACAAGGCAGCCATAACTGCCTTCACAACCACGTTGAGCGAATACCCAGATACACCGTACCGCGAGGATGCGATGTACTACAGAGCTATTGCAGCCTACAAACTCGCTGATAATAGTCTAGAGCAACTTCAGGAGGAGCGTTACCGCGAAGCGAGAACAGCACTGAACGATTTTGAAGTCGCCTTTCCTTCGAGTGAAAAGCTCGAAGATTTAAAGAAAATGAATCCTTAATACATCCTAATAACTATGGATTTTAAAAAAATGCAAGCGGATAAAACTACCCGCACGCACAACATCAACGAAATCGATGCTGCAACGGATAACGTATACGAAGCATTGACGATCATCGCAAAACGTGCTGAGCAAATCAACGATTCAACTCGTGAGGAGCTACACGCAAAGCTTGAGGAATTTGCTTCTTCAACTGAATCACTTGAGGAAATCTTTGAAAACAAAGAGCAAATCGAAGTGAGTAAATTCTACGAAAGCTTGCCAAAACCAACGGCGCTAGCATTGCAAGAGTGGTTGGAGAACAGAATTTACTTCCGCAAGGAAGAAGAAAAGTAATCGCTACATGAGCCTTTTGTATAAGCGAAAGGTACTGCTCGGTGTTTCCGGGAGTATTGCCGCATACAAAAGTGCTTTAATTGTTCGAGAACTCATTAAGAGGGGTGCTGAAGTCCAGGTAGTCATGACCCATGCTGCTAAGGATTTCATTACCCCTCTTACATTATCTACCTTAAGTAAACGACCTGTATACAGTGAGTTTATTGAAGATGATCAAAAGGCCTATGGTGTTTGGAACAATCACGTAGATATGGGATTATGGGCTGATCTCATGCTCATCGCACCAGCCTCCTCTAACAGCTTATCAAAAATCGCTACAGGCGCATGCGATAATTTGTTGACTGCCGTTTACTTGAGCGCTAAATGTCCAGTATTTATAGCACCGGCGATGGATTTAGACATGTATG
>JAURAE010000065.1 GCA_030829675.1 Schleiferiaceae bacterium | reverse complement strand
CCAATAGGTATACTGTAGCTTCATAAATGATTCTATCGCCGATTTCCGCAATTGGACCCTCACCTTCCACCACGGGTAATTCAAACATCCCGTAGCCATTTGGCTCAATACCTATTAACTGGTGACTTTCGATATATTGATCGATCAATTGTCTTTCCTGTGCTAAATACATCCTGTTACGCTCCATAGGATCCATCACAGGACGCTCCTCCTGAACCTCAGTAGGCTGAATACAACTCGTCAATAGAGCTGCCATCATCACAAGAGTTGTTCTTACGACCACGGCAAATGAGTTTTAGCATGTGTCAAGGCTTTAACTATATCTGTATCTAATCTCCCGCCTGCGGCATTCTTGTGCCCACCGCCATTAAACGACGCTCGGGCCAGCTCATTCACATCCACCAATCCCTTACTACGGAGGCTGATCTTCACGATGCCCTCCTCTTCACGCATGAAACAAGCAATCTGAGCACCGTCCACACTGAGGCCATAATTAACAAAACCCTCGGTAATGCCCTTTTCATACCCCAATCTATCACATTGCTTTTTACTCAGATACAACAACACCACTGAGCCATTGGTACTTATTTCCATTTGCTCCAACATTGTGCCGAGTAATTTCAATCGAGCGGCCGGTTGACTATCAAAGATTTTATTTTGAAGCTGTTGGCTCTCCACGCCTAAATCGAGGAGCTTGCCCGCCACTTCATGAGTACGCGAAGTCGTCGCACTGAATTTGAAACTGCCGGTATCTGTGATAATACCGGTATAGAGACATTCGGCGGATTCTTTATCTAAGAATTGGTCCCAATTATACATGGCACAGAACTCATAAATCATCTGACACGTCGAGCTCATGCCCGTATCGCTGTAGATGAAATCCGGCCAACTCTCGGGCTGTTGGTGGTGGTCGATCATCACCTTCTTTGCCTGCGCAGCGCGGAGGGCCTCCTCCATGTCCGCACTGCGGTGGTAGGCATTGTAATCTAAATGAAAGATCATATCCGCTGCTTCAATCTCTGCATTGGCGGCCTTTTTTCCATCGCTGTAGATCATGACACGGTCGTTCCCGGTAAGATGCCACAGAAATTTGGGGTAAGGATTGGGGACGATCACGTGGACTGTTTTGCCCAATTTTTCAAAAACGCGTTGCAAGGCCAATGCACTTCCCATGGCATCCCCGTCGGGATTCGTATGGTTGGTAATCACAATGCGCTGCGATTTTTCAAATTCCTCCGTGAAATTGTCTAGTCGGATTTCTTTCATTCTCTTGACTTATAATTACAAAGGTGCAGGAAAAGTGTACCTTTGCAATCCAAAAATCGAAAAAACTCAAAACATGGCAGGTACTAAGACCCTAACAATGATCAAACCTGATGCGGTTCGCAACGGACACATCGGTGCCATCTTGAACGACATCTCTGCAGCTGGATTCCGCATCTCTGCAATGAAATTGACACAACTTTCTAAGGCTGATGCTGAAGCGTTTTACGCAGTTCACAGCGAGCGCCCATTCTTCGGTGAGCTTGTTGAATTCATGACTTCTGGCCCTATCGTTGCTGCAATCTTGGAAAAAGACAACGCTGTAGAAGATTTCCGTACGTTGATCGGTTCTACGAACCCAGCTGAGGCTGCTGAAGGCACGATCCGTGCGAAGTACGCTACGAGCATTGGTGAGAACGCTGTACACGGTTCTGATAGCGACGAGAACGCTCAAATTGAAGGCGATTTCCACTTTGCTGGCCGTGAGCAGTTTTAATTAAAATTTTTAGTTATTTTTGCCCTCCCCAAATGGGGCTAAGTGTCAACCTCTGGCAAAAGTTGTGAATGTTGGCTCATAGTGATTGTAAATTTTTTATACCATGGATTTAGTCCAGTTCGTACAAAGCGAATTTGTAGAAAAGAAAGACCTTCCAGAATTTGGTGCTGGTGATACTATCACAGTGTACATGCAAATTCGTGAAGGTGAAAAAACCCGTACGCAGTTCTTCCGCGGCGTAGTATTACAACGCAGAGGTTCAGGTGTTACTGAAACATTTACCATCCGCAAAATGAGCGGTAACGTAGGTGTAGAACGTATCTTCCCAGTAAATCTTCCTGCTATTGAGAAGATTGAAATCAACAAGAAAGGTAAAGTACGTCGCGCACGTATCTTCTACCAGAGAGAGCGTACCGGTAAAGCGGCTCGTATCAAAGAGCGTCGCTTCTAAACCACAGAAGATTCAATTTGAAAATCCCCGGCCATTGGTCGGGGATTTTTTTTGTTACAAGGATTTTACCACGAAGACTGTACGGCGGTTTTGCGCACGGCCGACCTCTGTTTCGTTAGAGGCTACAGGCTTCGTCTCGCCATATCCGCGTGAGCTGATACGACCGGCATCAATGCCGTAGGTTTTGATGGTCTCGGCCACACGGCGGGCACGGCGCTGGCTCAAGTCTAAATTGGCCCCGGCATCTCCAACATTATCGGTATGACCTTGAATTTCAACCCGCAATGAGGGTGTCGCGGCCAAAAATTCCGAAAACTCAGCGATCAGCAATTCACTTTGAGCATCCAAACGATCCGATGCGGTCTCGAATAAAATATGCGGGATGGGATAAGAGGCACCTGCGGCTAATTCGTCGTGCAACAACTCTACCTCTACCCTTGCTAACTCTTGACCTATGTTCGGGGACAGTCGCAATGGCGCAGCGCTAAAGGCCGCTTTCTTGGCTTCCACTTTCAGGAGAACATCGTTGGCTTCCTCTTTTTTAACCACGGCGGTAAATGAGCCGTTTTCTTCGTTGACCGCAAGGGTGGTCTCTTGGCCCGTTTTCGAGTTTTTCAACACAACTTTTGGTTCGTCGTCGGTGACGAAATCTGCAGTTTTTAATTGGCCCTTCACCAATACCACCTCCTCAGGCTGAACGGCTTCGTAGAGGTCGAAATAATAAATGTCCCAACCGTTGGCCGCATTGATCTTGTTCGTTGCAAAGTATGCTTGCTGCCCGTCCATGGTCACCATGAGGCCAATCTCGTCTTTCTCAGTGTTGATGGGATAGCCCAAATTCTGCGGCTTGTCCCAACCGGCAGAACCGCGCACCGCTTTGATCTTGAATAAGTCGTACCCACCCATGCCTGGATGACCGTCGCTCGCGAAATACAAGCTCTCGCTATCCGGATGGATGAAAGGACTCTTTTCATTCTTCTTAGTATTGACCGCAGGACCCAAATTTTCGGGGGCACCCCACTCGCCATCCGGCAATTTGTAGGCTCGGTAAATGTCCAATCCACCAAATCCACCGGGGCGATCGCTGGTGAAATAAAGCACGTCGCCATTGGGTGAAATACTTGGCTGACTCTCCCAATGCTTATTCGTGTTGATGCCCTCTGGGAATTTGCGAATGCCGTTCCAAACGCCATAGGTAAAGGTGGTGTAGTACAGATCACAAAACTGCTCGCCCGTGCGGTCGTCGCGCTCACAGATGGTAAACGCCATAAAGGTGTTATCCGCAGTCATGCTAGGACCGCCTTCATTGTATTGCGCGTTGAAGGGGTATTCTAGGGCCTCGCCTTCTTCTAGCTTTGGGAATCCTCCCGCCGTACTGAGGGCTTTGGCCATGCTGAATTCTTCCACTTGACGAAGGGTTCCCGCAGGACCGTCGTACTTGTTTCGCTTTTGGCTACGTCGGGTAAAGTACAGTGCCGATCCGTCGGGAGTTAAGGCAGCCAAATATTCGTCCCAGCGGGTATTTACATTTCGAGCGGGTTTGGGATCATAAGGTACGGGGCTATTGAAGAAGGTTTGCTTGATGTTGATCTCTGCCAACATGGCCTCTGCCTCTTTATCGTAAGCATATTCTCTATCCTCGCGAGCGAGCCATTGCTCCAGGTAGCGCTTGGCTTCTTCAGGACGTCCACCTTCTATGGCTAATGTGCCTATCATGAAAAGGAGTTCTGGCTTATAGCCGGGACAGCGTTGCACCAATCGTTTCCAACTGGCTTCTGCAATCTGTATCCTCCCCGTACGGATGCTCAATTCACCTCGGAGATACAGCGCGTGTTGATCGCTTTCGTTTTGGCGCAAGGCAGCACCGATATATACTTGGGCATTGGGGTAGTCGCCCATGTTTATGGCGCGAAGGCCCTTCTCTATCTCTCTTGTAGGGCTTTTATGGTCATCACCGCAATAGGCACCAAGAGTTACTTTACCGGGCTGCGCCTGAAGTGCAATGCCGATGAATAGGAGTAGAAGGCTGAGGGTGTGGCGCATTATAAATCCTCTTGATCGACGACGTGGAACTTATCCTCTGTCAAGGCAATGATGGTGCTCACCGAGGCATCACCGGTAAGGTTGAGTACCGTGCGAACCATATCGATAATGCGGTCTACTGGGAAGATAATCGCAATCCATGCCGGGTTGAGTCCCACACTCTCTAGGATAGGAATCAGCATAATCATCCCTGCGGAAGGCACTGAGGCAGCGCCGATAGAAGCGAGCGTAGCCGTGAAGATGATGGTGGCCTGTTGTGCAAGGGTGAGGTCGATCATGTGGAATTGGGCCATAAAAATCACCGCAACCGTCTGGTACAATGCAGTACCGTCCATGTTGATGGTGGCACCTACCGGCAATACAAACGAACCTATTTCCTCATCCACACCGAGGTTGTCGCGTACGCAGTCCATGGTCACGGGCAAGGTGGCTGCCGTGGAGGAAGTGGAGAAGGCCAATAATTGTGCAGGACGAATGCCGCGCATGAAATAGCCCCAGCTTTTCATGTAGCCCATACCCGTCTTCTTGTTGATTAGATAGGCTAAAACCGCAGGATAAAGCACCAAAATCATAAACAACAATCCCAAGATGGTGTACCCGGTGTAGGCTCCGAGGGCTTTGAAAATTTCGACTAATCGGCCCGGCTCGTCTCCTGCCATTGCAGCAAGTTTACCTGCTAAGAGTGCAAAGACGAAGAACGGTGCGCCCTTCATTACCACATCAACCATTTTGATGAAGATGTCTGAGAATCCATTCATCAGCTTCGCTACGGGCTCCATCTGGGCGTTCGGCAACATCACCATCACAATACCAAAGAAAATGGCAAAGAAGATGACCTGCAACATCAGGCTGTCGTTAAAGGAGAGGAAAATGTTTGAAGGCACCATGTCCACGAAGAATTGGAGCGGGCCGTCGTTCTTGGCGCTTTGAACCGCATTGGCCTTAGCTACCTTAGCATTGAGTTCCTCATTATTGAGCTGCTCCGCCAATGCCGCTTGAGCATCAGACATATAGACTTGCATGGCAGGGTCCGCGAGTAATCGGACATCATCGAAGAATTCCACCCCTTCTGTATCGTTCACCCACAATTCATACGCCACGCGGTTGATCTGTAGTTGTTCCTCTGAGGTTTGCTTTCCTGGATTGAAGGTATTTGCGATTACCATACCCATGGAAGCGGCTAAGACCGTCGATCCGATGTAGAGCGCAAGGGTCTTCACGCCCATACGTCCAAGCGTTGCAGTATCACTTAAGTTCCCAATTCCCGCAATGATCGAAAAGAGCACCAAAGGAATGGCAATGAGTTTGAGCAGGTTGATGAAAATCGTTCCGAATGGAGCAATCCAGTCCAAGGTAAATTCACTCCAGCCCATGGTTGAACTGAGCAATGCCCAAAGAATCCCAAGAATTAATCCAATAATGATTTGAACAGGTAAAGACGGTTTTTTCATCGAGTGTATTTCAAGTTTCGTAAGTAATGGTCGGCCAACACCAGTTGAATCATGGCCTCCACGATAGGTACGGCACGTGGCACTACGCAAGGATCGTGGCGTCCCTTGGCGGCCAATATTGTGGCATTGCCGTCCTTATCGACTGTGTTTTGTTCTTTTCCAATGGTAGCAACCGGCTTAAAGGCGACGCGAACCTCGATGGGTGCACCGTTGCTCAATCCACCGACTACTCCGCCGGCATTATTGGTTGCGGTTTTAAAATCTTCTGTAATGGCATCGTTGTGGGCACTGCCGCGCATTGCAGCCGCTGCAAACCCAGATCCGATCTCAAAACCCTTGACCGCATTGATGCTCATAAGCGCCTTGGCAAGATCTGCTTGTAGCTTGTCAAAAACAGGTTCGCCTAAGCCCACCGGCACGCCTGTGGCTACGGCGGTAATCACACCGCCCGTACTGTCTTTGTCGGCGCGGCACTGCTCGATATAGGTTTCCATCTTTTCTGCGGTCCCCTGATGCGGACATCGCGTTGGATGGGCGTCGATATGGGCAAGATCTAATTCTGAAGTAGGCACTTGTAGTGCAATAGGACCTACTGCGCTTACCCAGGCTTTCACGCTTACCTGCGGCAAAAGTTGAGCGGCTAGTGCACCCGCCACCACTCGGCAAGCCGTTTCACGGGCACTAGAGCGACCGCCGCCTCTATAATCGCGGTGGCCGTATTTCGCATCGTAGGTGAAATCTGCGTGCGAAGGGCGGTACACATCCTTCAGGTGTCCGTAATCCTTGCTTTGCTGGTCCTTGTTCGGAATAGAGAAAGCAATGGGCGTTCCTGTAGTCTTTCCTTCAAACAAACCGCTGTGGAAGGTGACTTTGTCCTCTTCGTTGCGCTCGGTCGTCAAATGACTCTGCCCTGGACGGCGACGGTCTAGGGCTTGCTGCACAAGTTCTAGATCGATATTTATACCAGCAGGCATGCCGTCGAGAATACCTCCGATCTGGCTGCCGTGACTCTCACCGTAGGTGGTGAGCACTAAAGATTGTCCTATTGTATTTCCGGGCATGCCACTAAAGTAGGAAACACAGCGCATTCTCCGTAATATTGAAGCATGAACCTGAAGCTGATTAACATAAAAACCTTGGGCGGTATTCATCCGGAAGGAACAAGGTGGTTACGCGGGTCCCTTTTGGGCCACTTCCCCACCCTTGAAAACGCCTATCTCACCATCATCGAAGGTAAGATCTCTGATTTCGGACCGATGTCCCATTGCCCGCAAGATGAGCTGCCTACCCACGATTGCTCGGACAGACACGTACTCCCTGCGTTCGTAGATTCTCACAGTCATCTCGTATATGCCGGAACACGGGAAGAGGAATTCAATCTTCGACTAAAAGGCGCCAGCTATGAAGAAATCGCTACAGCCGGTGGCGGTATTCTCAACAGCGCAGCTAAAGTGAGCACCTCCTCCGTTGATCAGCTCGTGAGCCAAGCTACATTCCGTCTCGAGAACCTCATCGAATATGGTACAGGTACTTTGGAAGTAAAAAGTGGCTATGGTTTGGACCCAGAGAACGAATTGAAGCTTTTGCGCGCCATCAAAGCACTGAATGACCGAAGCGATGCTACACTAGTCCCTACCTTCTTGGCTGCACACGCACTTCCTGCTTGGGCCAAAGCACAAGGCATGAACGATGCCAGCTA
>JAURAE010000064.1 GCA_030829675.1 Schleiferiaceae bacterium | reverse complement strand
AAGCTCGTCTTAGATAAAGACAAAAAAATCATTGCCAAGAACCTCGATGTGGAAACCACGCTCCGCACTTTCATCGACGATTATTTGGCGGGTAAAGTCAAATAAAAAAGGCGCCCAGAGGGCGCCTTTTTTATGGAAAGACATCCAATTATTTTTCGGTTCCCGCTCCAGCAGGCTTGCTACAACAGCTTTTTTTCTCCTCAGCAGCAGCGGTTTGCTTGGGCTTATCGGCACAAGATGCGCTAGCCGTTGCCTTTTCAGAGCAGCAAGATTTTTTTTCTACCATAGCAGTCTGTTTCTTATCAGAACAAGCTGTGGCTACGCCAGCCTTTTCAGAGCAGCAGGATTTTTTCTCTGCTTTCGCCGTCGCACCGTGATCGCACTGTTCAGTACAAACATGCTTAGATTCAGCGTTTTGCGGCTTTTCTTGGGCACTCGCAGCTACAGTGAAGGCCAAGAAGCTTAGGGTAAGGACAAATTTTTTCACGGGTTTTAATGTTTTCAGACTTTGAATTTAATGAAAACTAGGGGTTAACCCCTTGAAAGGTCATAAATGTTCTTATTTTTGTCGCAAATCAAAGGATACAAAATGAAAAAGGTACTTGTAATGGCTTTTGCAGCTGCGTTCACGTTGACGAGCTGTGTAAGTAAGCAGAAATACGTTGAGCTTGAAGAATTGCAGAACACAACTTCTGATAAGTTGAGCAATGCTAAAATGGAATTGGCCGCAGCACTTGCAGCTAAGGACGCTCAAGCACAACAGTTGGCAGAACTTAAAGCAGATAAAAACAACTTGGCAAAACAAGTGGGTGATTTGACTGCAATGAGCGCTACCAATGCTGAGAACATGGAAAAAACATTGGAAAGCATCAACGAGAAGGATATGACAATCACTCGTTTACAAGATGCTGTAAACCGCAAGGACAGCGTTACGTTCGCCCTAGTAAACTCATTGAAAGGTGCATTGGGTGATTTGAACGATGAAGATGTTCAGATCAGCGTTGAGAAGGGTGTGGTTTATGTGAACTTGAGCGACAAGCTGATGTTCCGTCCAGGTTCAGCTTACGTTAGCAAGGATGCGAAAGCAGTTCTTGGTAAAGTGGCTAAAATCATGCAAGCCAAACCAACCTTGGAAATCTTGGTAGAAGGTCACACTGACACTGACCCAATCGCTACAGAATGTATTAGCGACAACTGGGAACTAAGTGCTCGTCGTGCGACTAACATCGTTCGCGTATTGCAGAACGACTTTGAAATCGCTCCAGAGCGTATGACTGCGGCAGGTCGCGGTGAGTACGTTCCAGTAGCAAACAACGAAACTCGTGAAGGTCGCGCTGCGAACCGTCGTACACGTATCGTTGTATTGCCTAAGTTGGACGAATTCAACAAGTTGATCGAGGAAGGATTGAAATAAGATCTTTTTCAAATACTATAGAAAGCCCGGCCTTGTGCCGGGTTTTTTTTGGTCCAATTTTGGCATTACCTTGTAGGTAACTCGAAACTTATAAGATTATGTTAGACTACTTCATGATGGGCGGCCCGCTATTTATGGGCATCCTCACTTTAATTCTTTTGTTGATGATTTATGCCGCTGTGCGCAACGGCTGCGTAAAGGAATTGGGTCTCTTGGCCCTTGCGGTAGGTTTTATGGGCCAATTATTGGGTCTTTTCGGCGCCTTCGAAGGCATCGAACAGATGGGCGGCGTGAGCCAAGCCATGCTCGCCGGTGGCCTAAAAGTTTCGAGCATCACTTCCATCTATGGCTTGCTTATTTACATCGTGAGTCTTCTGATTCAAATCGTCAAGAAATTCACTGGGAAGTAAAATTTTTTCGCACCCAATAAAAAAGGCGCCAGGAGGGCGCCTTTTTTGTGCAAGGTATTTTCGCTTACGGACACTCCGCGCGCGTTACTGTTAAATACGATGGTGTGGCACCACCACCGGCAGTAGCAGAATCCAAAACACCCGGATCTACACAAGTATCTTCCACCGTAAGGGTTGAATTATCTAATTGGTACTGGAAACCGTCCCAAGTGTAATCGTCTTCATAGACATCACAATCACAGAATGCATTTCCACACGAGGCTAGGGCAAAGCCTACGCCTAAGATTAGTAGGGCTTTTTTCATAAGTGTTATTATTTAGCGAGTTTGTTCCTCACTAATATAGGGACTTTGCCTCTAATGTATCAGGCTGTTGGGAGCATACGGCAAATTCGCCTTCTCTGCGACCTTATCCACTACATCCGTAATGTGCATTTTTTCATGGCTGCTGCCCGCACTCACTCCGGCACCCATCATCAAGAAAGGCACATGAGTATCATAGGTATGGCCCGTGCCGTGCGTGGACCCTGTAGGACCATAGAAAATACAATTCGGTTGGAGCTGGAAAATCAAATCACCGGCAAACCTGGTTTGGTATCCCTCGTGAAGAAGTATGGCCAGTTCATCATTGCCCGGCCTGCGAACTTCATCGGCAGTATAGACATGAACAAAAGGATCTACTTGTTCAATGATTTTAGCAATCTCCTTCGCATATGGCTTGGCCCAATCATTCAAGTACAAGTGGTGATTGATGATTTTCGCCACAGCGTTCTCCATATTTATTGGCAAATCAACCTGTTCGTCGATGGCATCATTTAGCATGGCCACCACATCAGCATTGGCATAGTTACGGACATCATAGCCAAAGTTTCGCAGGTGATTGGGGTTTTCACTCGCCCCATGATCTGCGGTGAGATAGATGATGTACTGATCGCGCCCCACTTTCTTATCGAGGGCTTTGATGAGTTGACCTAATTGGGCATCCAACTTTAAATACATATCATGCACCTCACGAGAGCGCACGCCCCAAGTATGTCCTGCATAATCAGGCGAAGAGAAACTCACGCCCAAGAAATCCGTGAACTCATCGTCCCCTAGATCTTCTTCCTTCAGCAGTAAAAGGGCCATCTCCAAAACCATCTCATTTCCGATCGGCGTATTCTTTAAAATCCCCAATCCACGTTGCTCTGCCATTTTCTCTAGATCATAGGGGAAAGAGGAGGTCTCATTATTGAGTTTCGGTTCATAGGGATTCTCATCCTCTAAGCTCAGCTCATACTTACGCGGGGAAAGCTCCAATCGCCATCCGCGACGCATTTGCTTCATGGCCAATTCCTCTGCATTAAAATCTTGCACATATTTGGGCAATTCACTCGTATAATAAGAGGAAGTAACAAAGTGCATCGCGCCATCCAGCCAATACGCACCGTCCGCCATATGACCTGCCGGGAAAATCGCTCCGCGGTCTTTCACGCTTACCCCAAATGATTTTCCTTGGTCGTTCGTATAGAGCTTAATGCCGTCCGAGAAAGTGAGTGACCGCAAGTTTTTCGGAGAGCGCTTGCTTGAGCTCTCTAATGTACCCACCGGCTCTACTTCTATGTCCTGCGCACAATAAACCTCACTAGCCGTGCGGTTGTCCCACCAATCGTTCGCCACCACACCGTGGTATTTAGGTGTTGTGCCCGTAGAAATACTCGCGTGGCCAGGCCCCGTGTAGGTGGGGATGTAGTTATAATGAGTATTGGAATACGAAAAACCGCTGTCCATCAACGTTCTAAAGCCACCATCAGGGGCAAACTGGTGGTCAAAGCGTTGCAGGTATTCTGCGCGCATCTGATCAACCACAACTTGAACGACAAGCTTCGGTTGTGCCCAAAGGTTTACGCTTAGGAGGCTTCCGACAATTGCGATTCCAAGGCTTCTTTTTCTTCGTTGAGTTGCTCCCATAATTCCATTTTGCCGCCAACCACGGACTTTTTTTCTTCATACTTGGGATAAAAATCTGGATCAGCCATGAGCGCCTTGCATTCCTGCGGATCGGCGAGCTGCTCGTCCCAAGCGTTTATTTCTTCCTCTAAGTTCTCAATTTCTTGCTCAACTTCCTCCAATTTCCGCACTACACTGCGCAAATCTTTCTCCAGCTGCCTGCGTTCCTTGTAATCCAAGCCACTGGCCGCCTCTTCTTTGGCTTTTTGAACATTTTTTTGAGCCGACTTCGCCTCGACCTCGCGCATCGATTCCAATTTTCTTTGCTCGAGATAGTATTCAATACCACCCAAAATCGTTTTGACCTTGTGGTCTCTAAACTCAATAGTCTTGGTCACCAGACCCTCCAAAAACTCACGGTCGTGGCTTACCACCAACAGTGTTCCATCAAAGGACTGAAGGCTTTGCTTGAGCACGTCTTTACTGTTCATGTCCAAGTGGTTTGTCGGCTCATCCATCACCAAGAAATTGATAGGATTGAGCAGTAGCTTACAAAGTGCCAATCGGCCACGCTCACCACCACTCAAAACTTTCACCTTCTTATCGACATCCTCGCCTCTAAACATAAAGGCACCCAACATACTACGGGCATGCTTGCGCATTTCCTCAGGAGAGGCGTCCTCGATGGTCTGTAAGGCCGTTTTGTTTCCGTCTAAGGCATCCGCCTGGTCTTGAGCAAAATAGCCCACCATGACGTTATGCCCCAATTCCATCAATCCATCCGCAGGAATCTCCTTCAGCAAGGCTTTGACCAAGGTAGATTTTCCCTGGCCGTTCTGCCCTACAAAGGCTACGCGATCGCCGCGCTCCACTTCCAAATCCACGCCTCGCAATACTTGCAAATCGCCATAGGACTTTTTCACACCCTCTGCCTTCACAACCACCTTGCCGCTTCGCGGCGCCGGCTGAAACTTGAAGTGCATGGCTGAGGTATCCATATCGTCCACCTCAATGCGTTCCATACGGTCGAGTTTCTTGATCAAACTCTGTGCAAAAGAGGCTTTACTAGCCTTCGCGCGGAACCTTTCAATCAATTCCTCCGTCTGCTTGATTTCACGCTCTTGATTTTTTGCAGTGGCCAATTGTTTCTCACGCAACTCTTCTCTCAAAGTCAGATACCTAGAGTACGGGGCATTGAAATCATAGGCCTTGCCCATGGTAACCTCAATAGTACGCGTGGTCACATTATCCAAGAATGTTCTATCGTGGCTTACCACCATCAGGGTTTGATTGCTCTCGCTCAGATGTTGCTCCAACCACATAATACTTTCAATATCCAAATGGTTCGTAGGCTCATCCAACAGCAGTAGGTCTGGCTTTTGAAGAAGTAATCGGGCCAATTCTGCTCTCATGCGCCATCCCCCCGAAAATGTGTTGAGCGTATTGTGGAAGGTATCTTGTGTAAATCCAAGCCCCTTCAATACCAACTCCACACTTTCGTCAAGATTATCACCGCCTAGAATACCAAAGCGTTCGCTGAGTATACTTAATTCTTCAATCAATCGGGTATAAGAATCACTCTCGTAATCTGTACGAACTTCAAACTCCTTATTGATCTCCTCCATTCGCTCATTGATGCGCATAATCTCATCAAAAGCGCTGCGGGCGATCTCCATGATGGTCTTTTTCATATCCATGGCCAAATCCTGACGCAGGAAGCCAATGCGCACTTCTTTCGCCATATTTTTACTCCCTTCATCCAGAGAGTAGTCGCCTGCAATAAGCTTCAGTAGGGTGGATTTCCCCGCACCATTCCGACCCACGAGACCAATGCGATCGCCCGGGTTGATTTGGAAACTGATTTCGTTGAAGATGGCCCTTCCGCCAAAAAAAAGCGAGGCCTTATTGAATGATACTACCATTGTGACAAAAGTATCAAAAACCCCCGCGCGACCGTCGTATTTTTACCCTGCAAATCAGCAATAAATCAAGATGTTAAAAGGCACGAAAATTTACGCCATCACTAAGAGCAAGTGTCCGCGTTGTATGGAAGGAGATATTTACCCTGATAGTAATCCCTACCACCTCAAAAAGCTTTCGGCTTTTAACCAACGCTGTAGTACCTGCAACCAAAACTTCGAACCCGAGCCAAACTTCTACTACGGCGCGATGTATGTAAGCTACGGATATACAGTGGCCTTGTTTGTGGCAGTATATATCATCTTTGGGGCGTGGATGGATTGGTCTATGTGGCCCACGGTAAGCGCCTTGGGTATCATCTTGGTCATCTTGGGGCCTTTCTTGTTCCGATTATCTCGCACTACTTGGCTTTCTCTCTTTGTCCACTACGACAAGGATGCTGCCGAGCGCTGGCAAAAAGAAAATAAGTAACTAGCTCTTGAATCGAGCGGGGTCACATTCTTTGATTAAAGGCACTCCATAGAGCAAGTGTTCAGCCATGTTTTGTGCCAAATAAGGCACCATTAGCACGGCTCGAGATCCCATACCGTTAAAGACCCACACGTTCTCCTTCCCGGGATGGGGTCCTATGATGGGTCGTCTATCCTTGGTGGCTGGTCGAGTACCTGCGTAATGATCAATGACTGTATATTCTTCTGCCCAGACTTTGTCAATGTGTTGGATAAGTTCCTCTTTAGCTTTGGGGGTAGGGCCGTCCTCAAATCCTTCCCAGGCATAAGTTGCACCGATGGAAGCTTTCTGGTCTTCTTCGCCCAACATAAAATGCCCTTGATGAATGCACTCCTTGCCTAGATCGCGATGCAATTGGACGCTTAAAAGCTCCCCTTTAACGGGCGAAAAGCCCTGCTGCTTAAGCTCACTTTTAGCCAGCGCTAGATGCGTTCCCTCACAAGAAATAATTGCGTGGGCCTTGATATCCTTGTATTGCACCCCTTCACTGTGCGGCTCCACAGCTTCCCAATTAAAATATTCCTCTGTAAAGCAACCTGTTTCCCCAAGTTTATCGCGCACGGCGGCCATCATGGCATTGACCTTAAGTCGTCCTGTGCCTTTGGTCAAACCGCTGCCGTGTTCAGCTATGATTCCGGAAGGTGTTGGCTCAATAGAGTCTTGGAGATAAGGGGCGAAGCCTTGTTGATCGGATAGCTCCATCCAAGTATTCTGCTCTCCCGGGTTGTGAAACACACGACGTAAGGGTAGAGGCTCGAAGAAGGAGGTATGCGTCCAAGCTTCCATGTCCGGATAGACATCGTGGAGGACTTCCATCATCTCATCGGCCATCCAAACCTTTTTCATGCGTTTCAACACAATGGGGTTCCATAGTCCAGCCGCCACCTTGGAGCTCATGTTCTCATTAGGCACATCAAATAGATGTACGCTTGCGCCATGCTTCATTAGCGTGTAACTAAGCACGGATCCTGAGATACCTCCTCCAACAATGATATAATCTACGTAAGGCATAAAAAAACTCCTGCTACAAAGGTAACAGGAGTTCTTGAAGAAGTTTTACTTCTGTAGACTTAGTACGTCCACATATCGTGCTCTTTGTTTCTCAAATCTTCTTTGATTCGAGCGGCTTCGAGCAATTGGTTCATCGCGCTGTTGCGCTTGTAATCTGCAATTGTACGATCGTATACGTTATCCATTTTAGTAATGGTTGCGTTGAACTTGCGGAAATGCATGATCTGATCGAATGTCAAACGCTGATTGTTGTTCTTTTCGTTGTAAGCCACTGCAGTTGCCATAGCGTAACGAGCATCAGGGA
>JAURAE010000063.1 GCA_030829675.1 Schleiferiaceae bacterium | reverse complement strand
GGTGCTTTTGCGGTGTTGACGGCCCTGATGACTTGGGTCGGGTACAGCCGGTACTTGAAGCGTGATATAATTGGGTAAACCTTAGAGCGTATTCCCGACCTGCTCTTTGATTTTCTCTAGTTCGTCTTTCATTTCTACGACGAACTGTTGCATAGGCGCATAGTTGCTCTTGGAACCGAGTGTGTTGATTTCACGTCCCATCTCCTGGGCGATGAAGCCGAGTTTTTTACCGCTTGCAGGAACGTTCATAGTTTCACGGAAATATTTGAGGTGGTTGGTCAAGCGAACTTTTTCTTCGTTCACATCGAGTTTTTCGATGTAGAAGATGACCTCCTGCTCGTAGCGATTGTGGTCGACCTCCATGCCTTCCAAACCTTTGAGTAGTTTCTCGCGAACGGCTTCCATACGAGCTTGTTCGTGCGGGGCGATGCCGGTTAAAGCGGCTTCGATGGCATCTAATCTTGCGTTGAAGTCCTCGGCGATTGAGGCGCCTTCTTGGGTGCGGAACTCAGAGAATTGGTCCAATGCCTCATCTAGTAAGCCCTGTAAATAGCTCCATTCTTCCTCGGTGAGTTCAGATTTTGCGCTACCTAGTACATCAGGCATGCGCATGACGGCCGCGATCAGATCTCCCTTTATTCCCACCTCGCGTTCCAAGGCGGTCAATTGTTCGAGGTAGGCTTTGGCTAAATCCATATTAATGGCGGCGGCACTTTCGATGCCCGTCACCTCGGCGTAGATATTGATATCAATCTTACCTCGCAGCACTTTTTCTCCCACGTGCTTGCGGATATCTAATTCCTTTTCACGGAAAATTGGGGCTACACGTGCGTTCAAATCAAGGCCTTTGCTATTGAGTCCGCGGATTTCCACGGTAATCTTTTTTCCGGCTACTTGGCCAATGGCTTTGCCGAAGCCTGTCATGCTTTGAATCATGGGAGTAAATTTTTGCTAAGGTAGGAAAACAAAGGCATCCCTAGGCTTTGAACGAGCGCCCATAGAAACTCACGAAATAGACCCCCGCGAAGATGCACAAGGCCCCGCCCAACATGTTGAGCGACCAAGGTTCATCGGCGAAAATCAAACTGAGGATACTCGCAATCAAGGGTTGCAAATAGATATAGGCCCCTACGGTGGCAGGGTGTAAGGTTTTCAAGGCGATGATGTTACCGAGGTAGGTCAAAAAGGTGGTTCCTAAAATGACATAAGCGACGGAGGTGATGATGCCTTGGTCCCACAGTTCCCAAGGAATGCCGGGGATTTGGGGGCCGCCGAAGGGCAGGACTAGGAAAATACCGAAGGTGAAGACCCAGCGAATGACAAAGAGGGCATTGTATTTCGACATGAGGGGTTTCACGATGACCAAATAGACCGCATAGCTCGTGGCATTAATCAATACAAAGAGATTGCCTTTGGCGACATCGCTTTGGAAGAGGCCGCTGATTTGCCAATTTGCCCCTGATAAAATCAACCAAAGTGCTCCCAACGCACCGAGTGCAATACCTGCGATTTTGGGTGGAGTGATGCGTTCTCTCACCAGGATTGCACCAACGACAAGCACCGCGATTGGACCGCTGACCATCATGATGGAGGCGTTCACGGGTGTGGTGATGGCTAGGCCTTCGAAGAAAAATAATTGGTTGGTGGTGACCCCAAAGGCGGCACAGAGGACGAGCCTAAAGATATCGGCTTTGGGCAGGTGGTGTATTCGTGTAAATCCCGACCACGGCAGTAGTGCCCAGAAAAGGAGTGCGGCTCCTGTAACACGGAATTGGATAAACGCCCGTGGCGGCACCGCCGCCTGCATCGCGTTTTTGGCGATGAGGAAGGAAGCGCCATAGATCAAGGCGACCCCAAGGAGCGCAAGGTGTGCGGTAAGGACGGCTTGACGTGAAGGCGCGTTCATTACGCTAAGGCTGCTGCGGCCGCATCGACGACCTTTTTGCTATTGCCGATGAAAATTTGTTCATCAAGCACCAATACCGGGCGCTTTAGGAAGGTGTATTCGTCGATGATCAGTTGTCGGATATCGGCCTCGCTCAGGTTTTTGTCTTTCAATCCGAGTTCCTTGTACTTACGGGCGCGTTTGGAAAACAAGGCTTCTGCCGAACCGGCGAGTGCGATCATTTGGTCTACTTGGGCCGCAGTCATCGGCTCGGTTTTGATGTCCTGGAGGGTGCAACCATCGGTATTCCACTGGGCAAGGATGCGTTTGCAAGTATCACAGGTGCTGAGGTAGAAGATGTGCTTCATGGAGTTGTTATTTAGCGAGCCAAGGTTGCGGGTCTTGGATATCGGCATCTTTCCAAAGGCCAAACTGGACCATGGTCTTGCCATCCTCGTCTGTGAAGGCTTGACCAATAGGCTCTTTAAGGCTGATGATATCCCCAGATTTCACCTTGACGTTGATCAAATTGCTGTAGACGGTAAAGTAATTACCGTGACGGATGAGGACCATGATGTTTGCACCAGGAATCGGCACCACCGAGCTGACTTCCCCTTCAAATACGGCGCGAACGATGGCCCCATCGTCGGTACTGATTTCAATATGCGGGTTGTCGACGATGACGCCTTTTACAACCGGGTGCTCGTGCTTCCCGAACTTTCCGGTAATGAGACCGCGCTCCACGGGCCAAGGCAGTGCACCTTTGTTCGAGGCAAAGTTGTTCGCTAGCGCGCGTGCCTCAGGAGTCATGGCATAGGCCGGACCGTCGTCGCGCACGTCCATACCTTTTTCTTTGCGGGTCTTGTCGATCAGTGCTTTCAAGGCTTTATTCGAGGTGCGTCCGCTAAAATCTTTCCCAGTAATCAAGCCCAATTCCTTGGCCTCTTCCTCCAACTTATTGCGCTCGGCACGTTCCTTCGCCTTGCGCATTTCCTCGGCGATGATGCGCTTGATCTGTTGCTCGAGCTGCTGGACTTCACGCTGCTTTTTCTGGATATCATTCTTGATTTCGGATTCCTTGCTCTGGAGTTCCTTTACGGTAGATTGCTGCTCGTTGGCATCAGCCTGTAGGGCTAGTTTTTCTCCCTGCTGCGCTTGTTGTATGGCCAATTTTTCCGCCTTCTGCTGGATCAGCGCTTCCTTTTCCTTGGCCAATATATCCTGGGCCTCCGCTATTTGTGCCACTTGTTGTGCGCGGAAGCCAGTCATGTCCTTGAAGTATTGCAAGCGCTTGGCAGCCTGCGAGAAGCTTTTGGCGCTAAGGATGAACAGGATTTGATCGGTAGGGCGTTGTTGGCGCTGGGCAAGTCGGATGAGCTCGGCGTAATCTGCTTTGAGGCTGTCCACACGTGCTGTCAAGGCTACAATCTCTTGTTCTTTTGCGGTGATGCCGCGGTCAATGGCGCGGATTTGGCGCCCCATGGTTGAGATGAGTTGCTCGCGTGCAGAGATCTTTTGGTTTAAGGTCTGCAGCTCGTTTATGCTGGCCTGACGGGTGCTTTGGGTCTTCGCCAAAATAGTATTGGCTAGATCGATTTGATCTTGCAACAGGGTGCGTTGACGTTGCAACTCTTCCTTGGTTTGTCCGAAGGCCGAGAAGGTCAGGCTCAAACAGCACATTATGAGCAACAGGCGACGCATCAGAAACTAAATGGGGTGTTAAAAGGACCTTCCGTACGAATGTCGGAGATGTCGATGATGACCTTGTATTCTGGACGCGAGACCAGGGTCAACTCAAGTTTTTTGGGGTAGCGCGTGCGCTCGTCGTATTCGAAGTATTTGATCTGTGCGATCTCTTTCGGATCCTGAATGATGAGTTCGGCGAGGTAAAGGTCGCGATCAAGGGCGACGCGAACTTGTCGCTCAGCGCCCAATTCGTAATCGCTCATCCACAAATCCCGATCTGCGTTGAACTTATACTTAAGGGGCTCGTCCCAACCAATTAATTGGCCACGCATAATTCTATTCAAATATTGAAATGGCACTTCAATCCCAGTCACCCCAGCTAAATCCGAGGCAGAACCCGTCCAGTCTAGCCCTAAGAGTGTTGAGGTAAAGGCCGCACTATCTTCTATGACAATACATTTTCCCACTCGAAGCCCGATCATATCATCGCTGATGGCGGTCCAGAGGATGCTATCTTGTTTAGAACGTACCTGGACCTTGAAACGCTGTTCCCCATCTGGAGTATAGGCCGTAATGCGAGCGAAACTTTGTGCCCACGGAAACTTGTCCTCGAGTAGGATTTTCTTGTTAACGCCGTCGTTAATTTTCTCGCGTTTGATCGGATTTTCCGGGGAAATAGGCTGACCACAACTGGCTAAAAAAACCACTGCCCATAACACGGTGATGCCGTGCCTTAACCAAGATCTATGTGCCCTTATCCTCCTTATCATTTTGCGCCGTTCAATGCCTTTGCTTTGTCTCGGTACTCCTCTGCTTGTGCGCTATTGCCGGCGGCTTCTTCAATGGCCGCAGCATGGCGATACATCACCGCATCGGGGGTGGTTCTCAGCAGTTGCAAAGCTACCTTAATTTTCTCCCGGGCTTCGTCGTACCGTCCCAATTTATACAATACCCATGCCCAAGTATCTAAATAGGTCGGCTCAAGGGTTTGCAGGTCGTTGGATTCTTGAGTCAAAGCGAGGGCATATTCTAGGTTGGCATCATGGGTCGCAAGGTCCCAGGCGTAGTTGTTGAGGTTGGCGGCGCTGCGGTCGAGGACCAAGGCTTTCTCGTAGGCTTGTGAGCCGGGCTGCACAGAATCTAATTGGAACAATGCCGTCCCCGCCAGGGCATATAGACCTCCTGCCATTTCTGGGTCTAAGGTCAGCGCTGCACGCTCCAATGCAACTCTAGCACAAGATTCCCAAGACTTGATGGAGTAGAACTCGTAGGCCAGGGCATCCATGATTTCCCCCTGGTCGTGGAAGTTGAGTTCGATCAAGGTTAGAATGAGCAATCCACCTCTCCAATCTCCGGTTTCTGAACTAATGGCATAGGCGATTTGGTAGAGCTCATAATTTTTAGGGTCCAATTCTATGGCCTCCACATACAACTGCATCGCCTCCTCGTAGCGCTCCTCTTGAAGGAAGATTTCCGCCTGGAATAATATAAAAGGCAAGGTGCCCTCGTACTTTTTTTCGAGCACTGGGGCTACACGCTCATAAAGCGCTCCAAATTCCGGATTCGCCCGGTTCTGGTAAATGCTGAGCGCCACCGGCATCAAGTCTTCGATCGGCACACCGTCCAGTACCAATCCTTGCTCCATGTGGTACATGGCCTGCGCCGTTTTGCCATAGCGTTGTGATATCCGGGCCAATTCCATGTGCAGCGCCCCATTCAACGGGAACCGCTCCACGGCCTTTTCCAAGAGCTTGATGGCTTTTTTGCCCTTGCCGTTGCCGTCGTAGAATTGGCTCAATAACCCGTAATATTCCGGAACACTGGGGTGCCCCTTCACCGCAGCCAGCAGTACCTTTTCGGCACTTTTTACATCATTTTGCTGCAAGTACAAACTGACCTGATCGCTTACCAGTTCGGGCGTGGTTCCATATTCACGCGCTACTGTGCCCAGCACCCTTAACGCATCCTCAAGGGCATTGCCCTGCAGGTACACGCTAAAAGCATCAAAGAGATATTCCGGCTGCCCGGGTTGCAACTCCGCCAAAGCTTCAAAGGCCGCTCCAGCACTCTTAGTATCGCCCAATTGTTTCGCGCATTGCGCCTTGAGTCGAAGCATCCAAGTGTTTTCTGGAAACAGTGCCGCCCCATTGCTCGCATATTGAAACGCGGGGTACAAAGAGCCCTGCTCAAAATGTAGTCTTGCCAGCTGGTAATGTGCGGCCTCCGCATATTCGTCACTTTGGACCAATTGTTCATACGCCTCCATCGCCAGCACCACACGCCCGGTCAGGCGGTAGGTCTCCGCCTTGTAGTACGTGTTGCTTAATGCAGAAGGCCCCTCTTGCGAAGGGCCCTGAGCAAATAAGGTTGCTGAAAAAAGAAGCGCCTGAACGGCGACCAGCCATTTCTGCATTAGTCCATTCTTGAGTAATCTCCTAAAGATAGCGAAGTCCATCGTCCGTCCACATGGGCGTGATTGCCTATCATGCTATCTTTTAGATTGATATTAGTAATGGTTGAATTTGTCTGAATCAACGAACCCTCAATGGTGGCATCTTCCACTACACAATTATCGCCCAAACTCACGTTCGGCCCAACGGTTGCGTTCTTCAACACCACATTAGATCCGATGTAGCAAGGCTCGATAATGGTAGAATTTTCCAAGGTGATGTTCTCGCCGCGAAGCTCAGCTTTGCCCTCGAGGTAGCCCAACATTTTGCTGTTGGTCTCCACAGTAATGGCCTTGTTTCCGCAGTCCATCCAATCGTTTACAGTGCCAGGCTTGAAGACCTTGCCTTGCTTGAGCAGGGAGCTCAAGGCGTCGGTTAATTGGTACTCGCCCTTGTCCATGATGTTGTTGTCGAGGAGGTATTTCAATTCCTTGCGCAACCCCGGGCCGTCCTTGAAATAATAGATACCGATGATGGCCAAATCCGATACGAATTCTTGTGGCTTCTCAACGAAATTGTTGATGGTGCCGTCCTCAGCGAATTGGACCACACCAAAAGCGGAAGGATCCTTTACTTGTTTTACCCAAATCACCGAATCTGCTTCAGTATCTAGGGTAAAATCTGCGCGGAACAAGGTATCTGCAAAAGCTACAACGATCTCATCGTCCATGCTATCTGCGGCACAGTGAATGGCATGCGCCGTACCTAGTGGTTTATCCTGGTAGTAGATGCTGCCCTTGGCGCCCAAATTCTCTGCGACCTTTTTTAAATCTGCCTCTACTTGGTCTCCAAAATCGCCAATGATAAAGGCAATCTCATCCACCTTTTTATCGCCACATACACTGACGATATCCTCCACCAATCGTTGCACGATAGGCTTTCCAGCTATAGGAATCAAGGGTTTTGGTACAGTCAAGGTATGCGGACGTAATCGCGAACCTCTACCTGCCATTGGAACTATAATTTTCATAGAAAGTTTGGGTTTATTGTTTTCCGGTACTACCAAAGCCGCCCGCACCGCGCGCCGTCTCGTCGAGATCTTCCACAGATTCCCACTCGAATTGCGAATACTGTGCCACGACCATCTGTGCCACGCGCATGCCATCTTCCACCGTGAAGGCTTCCCGTCCGTGGTTGATCAGCAGTACGCCCACATCGCCGCGGTAATCAGCATCGATGGTGCCCGGGCTGTTCAACACGGTAATGCCGTGCTTGTATGCCAATCCCGAACGCGGACGAATCTGCGCTTCGTACCCGTCCGGCAAGGCCATTTTAATGCCTGTAGGAATGAGTGCACGGTCGCCAGGTTGTAAGACCACAGGCGCGTCGATATTGGCACGAAGG
This sequence comes from Schleiferiaceae bacterium, assembly GCA_030829675.1. Taxonomy (GTDB): domain Bacteria; phylum Bacteroidota; class Bacteroidia; order Flavobacteriales; family Schleiferiaceae; genus UBA10364. The sequence goes on along the minus strand of JAURAE010000063.1, from coordinate 212 downwards.
TCCATGCCCGCGCTTTGTGTGGTTTCAAACTGTGGCAAGGCGTGCTTGCCGCTATAATGTACTTTGATGTTCATCTATCGTGCGAAGTTAAAGAGCCCACGGCGTTCGGCCATGAGCATTACCAGTAGATAACCAGCCCCCATGGCTAGTTTAACCAAAACGGATTCAATCCACGTATAGTGAATGAGATAAACCATTGCTGTGGCCCCCAA
>JAURAE010000062.1 GCA_030829675.1 Schleiferiaceae bacterium | reverse complement strand
CTTTCTATGACTCCTGGAAGCAATTCCGCTTGTGTAAAATCACGCGCTGCATCCCGAATCATCAAATGCTCCTCTGATAGGGTGAAGTTCATCGATTATTCTGATTAATATTGGGTTACGCAAATGTACAACGCAGGCTTCAATGTTTTAGGATTAATGAGCGGCACTTCCCTCGACGGAATGGATGCCGCTTTGATCGCTTTTCACCCTCGAAATTCTAGGGATTGGAAGGTGTTGGGGGTCCAATTCTATCCCTACCCAAGGGAACTAAAGGAATTGGCCCAAAAAACCTATAGGAAAGGCACAAAATCGCCTGCCTTCGACCAGGCCTTTGCAGCGTGGACAGTGGAGTGTGTGCGTTCCTTTACACAAGCACACGATGTTGATATACATCTCATCGGGCATCACGGCCAAACGGTGTTCCACGATCCTGCAGATAAGTTCACCTATCAAGCCGGTTGCCTAACTTCGATTGCGGAGGATTTGGGCATTCCGATGGTGACCAATTTTCGTGTGCAGGACGTGCTCCTGGGCGGGCAGGGTGCACCGTTCGTCCCCATGGGGGATCACCTGATGTTTGGAGAATACGAATGCTGTTTGAACATAGGTGGATTCGCAAATTATTCGTTCGGCAAACCCCTTCTTTCGGAGGGCATCGCTGAGGCCGGGGACATCTGTCCGGTCAATGCAGTACTCAATGGACAGGCAGAATTATTAGGCCAGGCCTATGATGCTGGTGGGAATTGGGCAGCCTCTGGAACTGTGTTCGAGGACAAGGTCAACTTACTTATGGGCGCTATCCAAAGCACCGAGGAGAGTTTGGGGTATGAATGGATGGAGGAGCATATAGATCCAATTTTAAAAGGACTTTCCCCGGTCGATGCGTTGGCTACCTACACGGAGGTGGCGGCGAGGGTCATTGCGGAGAGAATTGGGCCCAGAAAAACTTTAATTACCGGAGGAGGCGCCAAAAATAAGCACCTGATTTCGCGAATCTCCAACTTAGGCGCAGACCTCGTCGTGCCCTCCGAGCAGATCATCGACTACAAAGAAGCCATGATATTCGCCCTATTGGCCGCCGAAAGATTTCATGGACGACCCAATGTTTTAGGCCATACCACGGGCAGTGGATTATCGCATAGCTCCGGCAGTATTTTCTATCCTTGAAACGCTATCTTTAGGCTCCCTTAAACAGAGCACACATGAAAGAGCAACTGCGCGCTTTTGAAGAGCGCCCCGCAGAGATTGTATTCCACTGGCACGATTCTGAAACTGAAGCCAAAGGTTGGGTCGTAATTAACAGCCTACGCGGCGGTGCCGCTGGAGGCGGAACCCGCATGAGACCTGGACTCACGGAGGGGGAAGTCCTATCGCTGGCCAAGACCATGGAAATCAAATTTACCATCGCAGGACCCCCTATTGGCGGGGCAAAAAGTGGTATTGACTTCGACCCAAATGACCCGAGAAAACATGGTGTTTTACAACGCTGGTACAAGGCGGTTTATCCTCTTTTGAAAAACTATTACGGTACTGGAGGTGATCTAAACGTCGATCAAAAGACGGAAGTTATTCCTATCACCAGTGAATTAGGCATATTACATCCGCAAGAGGGTGTACTTAATGGACACTATCAACCAGGGGATTTTGCGAAGGCAAGGAAAATAAAGCAACTTCAGGACGGCGTGAGTTTAACAGTAGAAAGCTCAAAACTAACACCTAGTTCAAAAGATATATTCAAAGTTGGTGATCTAATCACGGGATATGGCACCGCAGTAAGCGTGAAGCATTTCTATGATATCTGGGGCGGTGATCTCCAAGAAAAACGAGTGATTATACAAGGCTGGGGAAATGTTGCCTCCGGTGCGGCTTATTACCTGGGTCAAATGGGCGCAAAGATTGTCGGCATCATCGATAAGGTGGGCGGCTTGATGAAGCCAGAAGGATTTTCTTTCGAAGAAATCCAAACCTTATTTAATGAGAAAAACGGCAATGCTTTGAATGCGAAGGATATGATGAGCTTCGAAGAGGTGAACAAGCAGATTTGGTCCATGGGAGCGGAGGTGTTTATCCCTGCAGCAGCCTCTCGATTGGTCAATAGAATGCAACTCGCCCAGATGTTGGACAATGGATTGGAAGTGATTTCTTCTGGGGCCAATGTTCCGTTTGCCGATGAGGAGATTTTTTACGGTCCAATTGCCGAACTCGCCGACCAAAAATGTGCGGTCATCCCAGATTTCATCTCTAATTGTGGAATGGCAAGAGTTTTCGGATATTTAATGCAAGAAGGCGCCAATGTCAATGATGAAGCAATTTTTACGGATGTTTCTGACACCATCCATTCTGCACTTCTTAACATCAAAGCCATTGATAACCAAAAAACAGGCATTACATTTAAAGCGTATTCAAACGCCCTAAAACTGCTGATATAATTATGGTATATACATTAATGCTGGTAGTCTTTGTACTTGGCTACGCAGCTATTGCTCTCGAGCACCAATTAAAAATAGACAAAGCAGCGGCGGCCCTTGTGACCGGTGTGGTTACTTGGACCCTATACATTATGACCGCTCACGATGTTCACCACGTGGAAGAACACCTGCTGCACCACCTCAGTGAAATCTCCTCCATCCTCTTCTTTTTGATCGGGGCAATGACCATTGTAGAATTGGTCGATGCGCATGAAGGTTTTTCGGTCATTACTGATAAGATCAAGACCACGAACAAGGTGAAACTCATGTGGATTATTGGTGTGTTGAGCTTTTTCTTCTCAGCAGCCTTGGATAACCTTACCACATCCATCGTAATGGTCAGCTTGTTGCGCAAGTTGATCGAAGACCAAAAAGACCGCTGGTTCTTTGCCGGAATGGTCGTTGTCGCTGCCAATGCCGGGGGTGCTTGGTCGCCCATCGGAGACGTAACCACGACCATGTTGTGGATCAAAGGACAGATTACGGCAGCCGGAATTATTAAGGTTTTGATCATACCTTCTATTTTCACATTGCTAGCACCATTGGCCATTCTATCGTTCCGAATGAAAGGGAACGTAACACGCCCAGTTCGCGTGGAAAGTGCCGATCACTACACGGATCCAACTACACCCTTCGAAAGAAATTTCGTGTTCTTTGCGGGTGTTGCAGGTTTGATTTTTGTTCCAATTTTCAAGACTGTGACGCACTTACCTCCATTTATGGGAATGATGCTTTCCTTGGGTGTGTTGTGGTTGATCACAGATATCATTCACCGCAGAAAACCTAGCGAGGTTCGTCACGAACTGAGTGTATTGGGGGTGGTACGAAAAATTGATACGCCTTCAGTACTTTTCTTCTTGGGTATCTTATTGGCCGTAGCCTCACTACAAAGCATGGGGCAGCTGGGAGATTTAGCGATTGCTCTGGATAACTCTATTGGCACAAATACTGAGGGCGGCGTATATGCTGTGAGCATGATTATTGGATTGCTTTCTTCCATTGTAGATAACGTGCCGCTAGTTGCGGCTGCGATGGGAATGTACGAGGTAACCACCACTGGTCTATTCATGGTAGATGGCGTCTTCTGGGAGTTCTTGGCCTATTGTGCTGGAACGGGAGGTTCTGCATTGATCATCGGTTCAGCAGCCGGTGTTGCCGTGATGGGACTAGAAAAAATACCATTTGGTTGGTATTTGAAGAATATTTCACTGCTTGCACTCGTTGGATACTTTGCAGGGGCAGCAGTATACATCCTTGAACGTACACTCTTTTAGAGTCGTTCGAACTTGTTGATATCTCCAAAGCCCTCGTCTAACGGGGGCTTTCTTTTTGCGGATATTTGAGTAAATGACAGAATAAAAATGAACCCACTTTTCCTTCAAATTCAGGCCGGCGGCGAAGCCGTTTTAACCGAAGAACCTACCGAAAAAACCATGTCAATTCTAGAGCTGATGACCTCTGGGGGCATTGGCGGAATCTTGATCATGGTGTTCTTGGGAATCCTGAGTATCATGGCAGTGTATATTTTCTTGGAACGTTTTGGTGCCATTCGCAATGCGAACAAGGTAGACCCAAACTTCATGAACAATATCAAGGACATGGTGATGGACGGTAAGCTCGAAAGCGCACAGGCGTTGTGTATGGCTGAAAGCACACCGGTTGCCCGTATGATTGAAAAAGGTATTAGCCGTATCGGCAAACCACTTGGTGATATCACACAAGCCATTGAGAATCAAGGCAAGCTCGAAGTGACACGCTTGGAGAAAGGTCTGCCGATGTTGGCGACTATTTCCGGTGGCGCGCCAATGATCGGGTTCTTGGGAACGGTAATAGGGATGATCTTGACCTTTAAAGAAATGGCCAACGCAGGTGGCCAAATCAAGCTTGATATGATGGCAGAAGGCATCTACACGGCGATGACGACTACTGTTGCCGGTTTGTTGGTCGGTATCATCGCCTACTTTGGATACAACTTCTTAGTGACGCGTGTGGATCGCGTGGTCTATAAACTTGAGGACAGTGCAATGGCCTTCTTAGACCTGTTGCACGAACCAGCATAACAGGGACTCATTATGAATTTAAGATCAAGAAGTAAGGTAAGTGCGGAAGTCAATATGTCGTCGATGACAGATTTGGTCTTCCTGCTACTCATATTCTTCATCTTGGCCTCTACCCTAGTCACCTCGAGTGCTTTGGATATTATTTTACCCAAAAGCGGTGCTCAGACAGTCAAGAAAAAGAATATTACGCTCACTGTGAATGAAGACCTTGAGTTCGACCTCAATGGAACCATCATTAGTTACGACCAAGTAGAATCTAAACTCAAAGCAGCTGCTTCACAGTTGGCTTCGGATGAAGAACCCGTCATTGTACTTCGCGCTGACCAAAGCATCCCAACGGGAGAAACGGTACGGATTTTGGATATAGGATACCGTAATAACATGAGAATGATCATCGCAACTGATCCGAACTAATGGCATTTAACGAGAATACAAACCGAAACAAGGCGCGCACAGGAACCATAGTGTTCCATGCCCTTCTAATGCTGTGGTTTGCATTCTATGGACTCACTTACCAGGATCCTCCACCAGAGGAAGGAATTGCCATCAATTTTGGCTACCAAGACGACGGTGCAGGAAACACCTCTCAGGCCGCCACTGTAACTCCTCCTCCCCCAGCCCCCGTGGAACCCGTTGAGGCACCGCAGGCTCAGGAAGAAGTCGTGACTCAGGATATTGATGAGGCACCAGTAATCAGCGAGCCCACTGAGGAAACTACTACACAACCAGACCCGGTACAAAAGCCAAAAGAGCCTGTTCAAGAGCAAACAACCCCTGATCCTGAACCAGATCCTCAACCCACAGAAGAGGAACTCGAGCGCCAGCGCAAACTAGACCGACTCAACCGTATGTTTAACACTCAGAACCAAGGCAATGGCCAAGGTGAGGGTGAAACTCAAGGCGGCGGTGATCAAGGGGATCCTAATGGTGATATTCTAAGCCCGAACCGCACCGGCAATGGTGGAGTGGGCAATAATGGACAATACTGGATGAATGGACGCCCTGTTGATATTCCTGAGCCTGAAACAGGCTGTAATTATGCAGGTGTGGTTGTCATTAAAATCGCGGTGAATGCTGAAGGTCAAGTGTTTGAAGCAGAATTGGCCCCAAATAATCAGATTCCCGCCGGTCTTGCAAAATCTAACTTCGGTTCCAATACTTGTTTGGTTCAGAAAGCAAGGGTGGCTGCACGTAATTCGCGTTGGAGCCCAGACCAGGGGAATCTTAGACGCGTAGGTTTTATCGTGTATCGATTCGATTTACAATGACCTACGACGAAGCTGTACAATGGCTGTATAGCGCGGTGCCCAATTTTCAGCGCGACGGCGGAAGCAAAAATTACAAGATTGGTCTAGAAGGCCCACAAGAGCTGTGGTCTTATTTAGAAAATCCTTCCATCGACATTCCCACTATTCATGTGGCCGGCACGAATGGCAAAGGATCAACGGTGCATTTGATGGCCTCTGGAATGCGTGAAATGGGATTACGAGTAGGTGTGTTCTCCTCGCCACATTTGTTTGATTTTCGGGAGCGTGCAAAAATTGGCACCAACAAAGTTCCTGAATCCTTCATTATCGAATTTGTTACCCAGCACCAAGACTTTTTCACTAAAGGCGGCTATAGCTTTTTTGAGCTCACCTTGATGCTGGCTCTATTGTGGTTCGAGCACGAAAAAGTGGACTGGATCATTTTAGAGACGGGAATGGGCGGAAGATTGGATGCTACCAACATCTGTAAACCTGAACTCACTCTAATCACCAACATCGGCCTTGACCATGTGCAGTGGCTGGGCAATACTCGAGCGGCCATAGCGGCTGAAAAAGCAGGTATTATCAAACCCGGCGTGCCGGCTGTTGTCGTGCAAAGAGATTCAGAAACCCAAGCTGTTTTTGAGCGCGTGGCGCACGATCAAAAAGCGCCCCTGTTCTGGGCATCAGGTTTTGCGTTTGAGAGCGATTTACGAGGGGAATACCAGAAATACAATATCAATGGTGCGGCAACGGCCTTGGATTTACTGTTCCCTGAATATCGGTCTGTTTGGTCTTTAGGTTTTACTCGAGTGGTCGCCAATACCGGCCTTCAAGGTCGTTGGATGATCATTGAAGAGGAGCCTAAAACGGTTTGTGATACCGGCCACAACGGCCACGCATTTTCAGAACTTGTTCCGCAAGCACTACGTGAAAGTGAAGGAACAATCCATTGGGTATTGGGCAGCGCAGGTGATAAAGACTTTAGAAAAGTCGTAGAATTATTGCCTTTAGAAGGGTCCAAGTTTTATTGGACCGCCAGCACTAGTCCAAGAACAGCGGCTCCTGAAGTATTGGGCGAGCTCGCAGCCGGCATGGGTCGGTATGGAAACCACTTCTCATCGGTGCGAGATGCTTGGGAAGCGGCCAAAAACAACGCAGCACCAAATGACCTTATCTTTATTGGCGGCAGTAACTTTGTCGTCGCAGACTTAGCATTATGAAAAACCTCTTTGTAGCTCTTATCGCCTTAACCGCCTTGCACGTTCAAGGTCAAGTAGAAGAATTGAACCAACGTACTCAACTATTTATTAGTGAGGTAGAAAACAGATTCAAAGTAAAGTCCATCAACGGAAGCGAACCTGAGTACGGGGTATTGCCGGAAACTGAATTCGTACAACACGAATATTACCAGCTCAAGCAATTGGAGAAAGAGGTAAATGAATTGGGCAATAAAGTCAAGCCTACCTACCACCTGAGCACTTTTGCCTATGAGGATGAAGACGAAATCTTATATGCACTTAAGTTCTGGTTCAAAACATTTATTGGCGATAAACGAGTAACTCCCGGCCGTGATTACCGCAGTGTGGACCACGTGGATCCCGCGATTATCATCATTGAAAAGAATTACATTTCCATCCTCACGATGAGCTGTTATGCCACTGATATTGAGGAGTTCCGCCAATGGCGCAGTGATATGCTCGGGGTGTTTGGCGGGCCAAATTCCATGGTCATTGAAATAGGTTGCGACGGTCCTATCGAGTGGACTAAAAACGCACCAGATCCAAAGGATATGAAGTGGCGACGTTAATCACGCATGAGCAAAGCCTCTTGCAGGTGACCTAGATCCATACGCGGT
>JAURAE010000061.1 GCA_030829675.1 Schleiferiaceae bacterium | reverse complement strand
TTCCTGCTGCCACTCGAAGACATTGAGCTCGATAAAAACAAAGGCAAAGAGCCAGAGTGCCGCGTCCCAAAAATCCAGAAAATCGCCTTTAAACCCCCAGTAAACAGCTGCCACTACTAACGTGGTGTAGAGCATCATTTTGCCCAATTGGCCCCCGCCTAAAATTCCCAATTTATAATCTGTCGAGAAGATATTCTTTGCCATGCGTGCCCCATTGTTTGTGGCAAAGGTAATTAATCTGCAGGGTCTATTCGGGCGACCAAGGGGATGGTATATAATCTTTTATTCCCAAGATCCATTACGAGTGCTCTAGTTCGGCGACGTTCTTGGTAGCGGAAGCGGCGCGTTTTGAAGTGAAATTCATCGCCAGGCGCCAAATCTTGTAATAGTATCTGGTCGTCCTCGCCATCGAGTTTCAACAAGATGCTTTGTAGACCGGGATCACCACCCACAGCGCTTTTCGGGCGTGACGCATGGTGCAGAATTGCCTTTTTATATACCTCAGGCCAGGGATGTGCCTCAGCTAGCGAAATCAACAGTGCTCCGAAGCATTGTTTCCATTCTTTGCCGTGTGGAGCGGCCCTGCGTCCGTACTTTTCCCAAGTAATGAGGTGGGCTAATTCGTGAACGAAGGTGGTGAGGAATTGATAGGGGCCTAAATTCCCGTTCATCGTGATGCTCGAGCGCTTTCCAGGCTTCGGCGGTCTGAAATCGCCAAGCTTGCTCTTACGGGGACGGGTTATTTTGAGATCAAAATCGTAGGGCGCGGTCCAGGCTTCCATCAATGGAAGCACATCACCCGTAGGCAGCAGCGGTTGGATGATGCTGAGGTCCATTTATGCCTTAGTAGTTTGTTCTGCAGGTTGTTGAGAGAACGATGGGCAATCGCAATCTTTCGCGGTACCGCAGCTGCTCAATGCCAATGCAAAAAGGGCGATACAAATAGTGGTAATTCTCTTCATAACATAGGAGTTTGTCCTTCAAAGAAACTGTAAATTAGCCATATGATCACGAACTTTTTTGAAGGAATGGGTGCTTATGTGTTGCTGATGACGAAAGTCTTCCGCAGTCCGGACCGATGGAAGCTTTTCATGCGTTCTTTAGTGCATGAGATTCGTATTCTAGGACTAGATTCAATAAGTATTGTAGTCATTTTGAGTGTTTTTATGGGTGCAGTTGTAACCATTCAAACGGCTTTTCAGCTCAGCGATGACCCGCTGATCCCAACGTATTACATTGCCATGGCCACTCGGGAAAGTATTACTCTCGAGTTTAGTCCTACCGTTGTCAGTTTGATATTGGCGGGTAAGGTAGGATCTAATATTGCCTCAAGTTTGGGAACTATGAGAGTTTCAGAGCAGATTGATGCGCTCGAAATCATGGGGGTGAACAGCGCTAGCTTTTTGATTTTACCAAAAGTTGTGGCTTTGGTGTTGTTCAATCCCATTCTAATCATTATGTCACTTTTTTTAGGACTTTGGGGAGGAGCGATGGCAGGGGATTTACTAGGATTAGTGCCTTTTGAAGAGAGTATCATGGGCTACAGGTTAGAATATATAGTTTTTGAAAATGCCATCTATGGATTAATTAAGGCAACTGTCTTTGCCTTTATAATTGGCAGCGTCAGCGCGTATTCAGGGTACTCTGTAAAAGGAGGTGCTGTGGAAGTAGGTATTGCAAGTACTAATGCTGTGGTTCGCTCGTGTTTAGCAATAATCTTGGCGAATTATTTGTTGACTGATCTAATTCTTACCTCATGATTCAAGCCAAAGGCATCGTAAAGAGTTTTGGTGAGAACCATGTACTCAAGGGCATTGATGTTGATTTCATTCAAGGTCAAACAAACTTAATTATAGGTCGTTCAGGATCGGGTAAAACGGTGTTTCTAAAGACCATTCTCGGACTCTTTGAACCGGATCAGGGCACTATCCATTATGGAGATGAAGTGCTGGGAGAAATGACCAAAGCACGTCGTAAAACCTTACGTCAAGAGATTGGAATGGTATTCCAAGGCGGTGCCTTGTTCGACAGCATGACTGTGGCGGAAAACATTCGCTTTCCGCTCGAAATGTTTGCGGCAATGACCGAGCAGGAGAAGGACGAACGTGTGAAGTTCGTAATGGACCGCGTACGATTAGAGGGTGCAGCGGATAAGTTCCCTAGTGAGATTTCTGGAGGGATGCAAAAGCGTGTTGCCATTGGCCGCGCCATCTCCATGAATCCGAAATACCTCTTCTGTGATGAGCCAAATTCAGGTTTGGATCCAGAGACGGCTATTGTTATTGACCAATTAATTCAAGAACTCACCCACGAGTTCAATATGACCACCATCGTCAATACCCACGACATGAACTCTGTTTTGGAAATAGGAGATCACGTCGTTTTTATGAAGGAAGGTCATAAGGTTTGGGAAGGAACAAATTCTGAAGTACTAGGCAGTACCAACGCAGATGTTGAAGATTACGTCTTCAAGAGCAAGCTATTCAAGCAGGTACGCCAAGCATTCCGCAAGTAAAAATAGGGCACAAAAAAACCGGGCTCCGAAGAGCCCGGCTTGGGTATTTGTGTTAAGCGAGTGAGGCTTATTTGATTGAAATGCGCTCAACAACGTTGATGCCTTCACCTTCTACAGAAAGCAAGTACATTCCTTTTGCTTGAGTGCTTAGGTCAATAGTCTTACGGTTACCAGCTACGAAGTTTTCGTTTGAGCGGTATACCACTTGACCTAGGATATCTACAACCGTTACAGTTGCGTTCGCATTAGCGTTCAATTCTACGTTTACCACACCGTTAGATGGGTTAGGGTAGATAGAAGCTTCAGTTAGAGCCAACTCTTCTGAACCTACAGTTGAAGTACCAGAGGCACGCAACCAGATCAAGTGAGAGTAGTTCATGTTGATGCTAGTTTGGTCGTTTCTCCAAGAAGAAGTACCAGACCAGTTACCGTAACGAGTATCCGTGAACAAGAAGTTAGAACAGTTCGTAGACGTGCTGTCGAAATCTTGGATGAAGTACCCCTGTGGAGCAGAAGTGTTTCCTTCACGGTAGTAGTAGAAGTAGAATGGGTTGACATCGCCACTTAGTGTTTGGTAGTTGATAGTATCGTTACCGCTCAAGCTATCTGGGATGTATTGAACAAAGATGCCCAATAATTCATCACCGCTCATCGTGAAGCCGCCGTTTGGCACCTCAACACCTACTAAAGCCACTGAAGTATCGCCTTCGTCCAAAGTGTACTCTACTTGAACCGTAGAAGTAGAAGTAGGACCTCCTGCTAGACCATGTGATGTGCTACCTGCGTAGTCCATAGTCTTAGCCGTTGGCTGAACAGTTGAAGGTAGCGCTGCGAAGTAAGCCGCTGGGTACTGAACACCAGAGAATGGCGCTGAGAAACCATCTGCACCTTTGAAAATGGTGAAGCGGATTTTATCGTCACGGTTGCCTTGGTAGATTTCGTAACCACCTACTACGAAAAGTGAATCAATAGTTACTTGATCGCCTTCGTCAAATTCACCGTCGCCCCAACCGTAGTAGTTGAAATCATACAAAGCACCCACTGCGTGGTTGTACGATGCAGATGCACTACCATCGCCGTACACGATAGTTGTAGTTGAATCAGGAGTCGTTGTAATTGCACCCAATACCATGTCTGAGCTGTAGTACTGATACAAGAAATCAGTGTAGTCGTACAATTCGTCTACAGCACCACCTCTTTTCAGGATGATGTCTTCGATTTTTTCGCGAGCAGCTGAGGATACAGGAAGTTCTGCTTGCATCAAGCGTGCATTAACTGCATCTTGAGCGACAGCGCTGAATCCAAGTGCCACTGCAGCAAGGAGTAGAACTTTTTTCATAAAACTTATTTAGTAGAATTAAAGTGCCAACAAGATAAGTAAAGGAAACGAAATAATTATAGTTTCCTTACCATCATAATTCCATCTCGAACGCTAAGAATTACTTGCTCTACACGATTGTCTTGGGCCACGTGATCGTTGAGTGCTTGGATGGCCTTGGTGTCTTTGTCGTTGGAATTAGGTCCGCCTATGACCTTACCAGACCATAAAATGTTATCAATGAGCATGATGCCTCCTACTTGAAGTTGTGGGAGCAGCTGCTCGTAATAATGAATGAGATTGATTTTGTCGGCGTCTAAGAAGATCAAATCCCAGGGCCGCTGAAGCGATTCTAATACCTCTGCGGCAGATCCGATGTGAAGATGCATCTGATTTGCCTTTTCGTGTTTGGCCCAATACTTTTTAATGATGGTTTCCAATTCTTCATTGATCTCCACCGCATGAAACTCACCTTCGGGCTTTAATCCTTCAACTAGGAAATGCGAAGCATATCCAGTGTAGGTGCCTACCTCTAAGATGTATGTTGGTTGCAACATGCTCGAGAACATCTTCAATATCTGTCCTTGCACGTGACCGCTCAACATTCGCGGCATCAATACCTTGAGCCAAGTTTCACGCTCGAGTTCATCCAGATAGGCGGGAGCTTGGGTAGTGTGCCCTGCGATATACTTGTGAAGATCGTCGCTTAAGAACTCCATTATTCTGCCTTTTTGTAGATTAACTCATAGCCTTGATCGGGTGATAAAAAATCTTGAGCAGCCTCCATTAGGTCTTCAGCAGTAATGCCCTGCATTTGAGCAGCGACGTATTCGAAGCTATTGATTTTATCGAAATACAATAGTGCACGACCGGCGCCAATACATGCATTTAGTCCATTCTCTTCGGCTAAAGCCATCTGTCCGATGAATTGATTTTTAGCCTTGCTCAATTGTAAGGTACCCAAGCGTTGTTCCTGCAGTTTTTTGACTTCTTTTGCGGCTAGGACAGCGGCTCTCTCGGTTTGCGAAGGATCACAACCGAGGTAAATACCCAAGAGTCCTATATCACTGTAGAGGTTCAAGAAGCTTTCAATATTGTAGGCTATACCGTGTTTTTCACGAATGTTCAGTCCTAGGCGATTGTTCATGCCTGGTCCGCCTAAAACATTATTTAATAACAATAATGCTCGTCGCTGTGGGTGATGAATGCCGGGGGTACGCCATCCAATAATATAGTGATCTTGAAACTGTGCTACCTCTTCTACACGACGTTGAGGTTTATTGGGTGCCTCGAAATGTGATTCCCAAGTATTATTATTGAGCTGATGTTGGGCAAAAAACTCTTGAGCCATTTGCTCCACTCGCTGTTGACCAAAAGGTCCAACGATCGAAAGTGTTATCCTTTCGGCAGTGTAGGTGCGTCCTTGAAATTCAAAGATGTCTTCACGGGTTAAGCCATCGACACTTTTGGGTGTTCCAAGGATATTGCGTCCTAAGGCATCTCCTGCGAAAATAAAATCCTCATAGTCATCAAAAATTCGATCTCCAGGACTGTCTAGATAGCTATGGATTTCGTCTTTTATGACTTCTTTTTCTTTTTCCAATTCTTTGACTGGAAAATTGCTTTTAAAAACAACATCCGCCAATAAGTCGGCCGCCCTACGAAAGTCTGTTTTTAGGAAGCTGGCATGGATGATGGTTTCTTCTTTAGAGGTGTAGGCATTGAGCTCTCCACCCACATCATCCAAACGCGACAATACGTGGTATGCCTTGCGTTTTTCGGTGCCTTTGAATAGGTTGTGCTCTATAAAATGTGCCAATCCCTGCTGATGTTCAAGTTCGTCTCTTGAGCCAGCTTTGATGGCCACAGCCATGTGTGCCACGGTACTTTTCTTGTACTGAAAAGCACAACGCAGGCCGTTCGGCAAGGTGAAGCAATGGGTATGAGGCATTATTTTTCGTCGATGACTTCTAGCAAGGTTCGGAACGCGAGTGCGTGATTCCCCCAAGCTTTCAATGATTTATCTCTGAGCTCAGGTGCGTACATCTGCATGTATAGCTTAATGCTTTCCAAATCGCTGGCGCGATACTGAATGCTGTAGCTCGGGTGTTCTTGTTCTTGCTCCGGAAATACTTCCGTGAACAAGTAGCTTTTAAACATTCCAGTTTCCATCACCTCTGGGATGTGGGTCTTTAGCATCCACTCCTTCCATTGGGTTTCAATGGAATTATCCACGGCTATCGTCACGTTATAAATGTGTTCACTCATGATGTAAAGGTACGGTAGAACTGTCTTGCTTCTTCAGTGTAAAGACCATTGGGATATTCCACCAAATAGTCTTCTAACTCCTGGGCCGCAGAATCAGATTTCAGCAGTGCGGACATTTTCGCAGCGAAGTAAATACCCTCTTCCAACCACATGCCGCCTTTGGATACAGCTTCGAGTTGGATGAAGTATTCTCTAGCCTGTGCATATTGGCCCAACTGTGCATGCAGCCTACCCAACCTTAGCAACAGGTCGTCATAGAGCTCATGGGCAATGAGGATGTTTAAGAGACTTTCGTACTGTTCAAGGGCCTGGCTGTATTCCCACTGCGCCTCGAGCAGGAGGGCTTCTTTCATGAGTTGAAGTCCTTCCATTAGGGTGTCCTCCACAGTGTTGGCGCTGATCAGTAGCGCATATTCCATGGCATCATTGGCGATGGTTTTGCTGGTGCTTTTCAAGAGGACTTCGAGTTGTGTTTTGGCCCAAGTGATATCTCCTCGGTACAACGCACATAAGGCCTTTTCCAATCGAGCTTGGTCGCCTTCCTCAGAATCTCCCAAAAGCTGTTCTGCCCGTGCGTAATCCATGAGTGCCTCGTCAAACTGACCATAGCTGCGTTTAGCATCGGCTTCGGTGAGGTAGACCAATCCGCGTTGCTTGCCGGCAGGGTACATATCTCTCAGCAGTGCTAGGTTTTCACTATATGCACTAAGGGCTTCCGGAGATTTTGGCAAGCCTTTGAACTGCTGCGATTCCCGGTAGAGTTCCCACTGAAAAACCCCGCGTTGGTTGCCCATAGGGTATTGGACGCTCAATTGCTGAAACTCATCATTGAGGTTGCTGGCCACATAGCTTTGAGCGAGTTGGACGAGCACATATTCTAGCCTTCCTACATACCGAAGCTCTTGGGCATTGGAAAGCAGGAATTCTAGAGCATCCTGAGCCAATGTGTGCTCCCCAAGTTCCACACATTCCTGTGCGATCTCAATCAAAGGCTCCACTGCCAGCGGTCCCTGCTTGGAGGAAGCTTTTATATAGGAAATGGCCTGAGCAAAGTTTCCTTCTTGCCGTAGGACGAAAAGGTAGAGCTGTTCAAATAGGGGATTGGCCCCACGCTTCAAGGCATCGAGCAGGACCTTTTTAACGGTCCGGCTATGGATTCCACTCTCGTCGAAGCTGAGGTTCTGTGCAATCTTGGCTTCAATGGTAGCGAGGTACCCGCGGTTTTGTTGCAAGGCTTGCAGGTAGGCCAGGTATTGCAATTCATATTGGCCCAATTGTGCATGCAGCAACGCCCGCTCGTAGGCTACATTAATTTGCGGTTTCTCCGCTTCGGCAAGTAGGTACAAATCAATGCCTTCCTGTACGTAGCCATAGCGCTCTAATTGCTGTACGGTCGCACGCACGGAAAATGGATTGCTGCGCGTTAAGTTTTCTATGACCAAATAATCTGGACCGCGTCGGTCCAAACTTTTCGATAGGTGCCAATAATCGACATAATATTGCGGACGCATTTGCCCATGCGCCTTTGCTTGACGTTTGGCCAATTTCGTTGCGGACACCGAATCTTCATTCAACAAATAGGCTTGAAGCAACTTCTCATAGGCCGGACCCGTAGGGTTTTCCTCATGCCTATCTTCTAAGCACTCAATGGCTTCTTCTAGGGCAGAAACAGCTAATAGGGAATCACAGGGCACGCCCTTGGGCTG
>JAURAE010000060.1 GCA_030829675.1 Schleiferiaceae bacterium | reverse complement strand
CGAGCCCCATGGTGCTGCAGAAATGGAGTTGATGCCCTGCTCACCACCCATGTCAATCACTGGGTGTTTTGGAAGGAAAGGGGCGAGGTGAGCCTTACAACAAATAGGACCCATACCTGGACCACCACCTCCGTGAGGAATTGCGAAGGTTTTGTGCAAATTTAAGTGACAAACATCAGCGCCGATCAGACCCGGTGAGGTCAAACCTACCTGAGCATTCATGTTGGCACCGTCCATATATACCTGACCACCGTGTTGGTGAATGATGTCGGTAATTTCCTTCACGGCACTTTCAAATACACCATGCGTAGATGGATAGGTGATCATGAGCGAGCTCAAGTTTGCACTATGTTGTTCTGCTTTGGCGCGTAGGTCTTCTACATCGATGTTTCCGTGATCATCACAAGCGACTACAACGACCTTCATTCCCGCCATTACCGCTGAAGCCGGGTTGGTTCCGTGCGCCGAAGAAGGAATAAGAGCGATATCGCGATGCCCTTCGCCATTGGCTTGGTGGAAAGCACGAATGACCATTAAACCTGCATATTCACCTTGCGCGCCAGAGTTTGGCTGCAATGAAGTCGCATCAAAACCTGTAATTACGCTTAAGTCGCGCTCCAAAGTTTCAATGACATGAGCGTATCCTTCGGCTTGCTCCACAGGTACGAACGGGTGAATGCTGTTCCAAGCTGCCGTGGAAAGTGGAATCATCTCAGAAGCTGCATTGAGCTTCATGGTGCATGATCCTAATGAAATCATACTGTGGTTCAAGGCCAAATCCTTGCGCTCCAAAGATTTCAAATAGCGCATCATATCCGTCTCGCTATGGTAACTGTGGAATACTTCATGCGTCATGAAATCAGATAAGCGAATCAACTCTTCAGGCAGGTTGCCGGTAGGATCTGCCATTTCAATAATCTCTACTCCTTCAACTTTTGCGAGGATGGCGACGATATCGGCCAAATCTGCATCAGTGGTGGTTTCGTTCAATGAAATACCAATGGTCTGCTCATCGAAATATCTGAAGTTCACCTCAGCCGCCTCCGCCAACGATTTTACTTGAGTCGCTGTCGAGTTTTTCAGACTAATCTTAAGGGTATCGAAAAAGTACTTGTTATGTTGGGTTAGCCCCATGCCTTTCACAGCTTCATTCAACGCTGTTGCATGTAAATGGATGGTAGAGGCAATACCTCTTAATCCTTCCGGTCCGTGGTAGACACCATAGGCACCGGCCATCACCGCCAACAATACCTGGGCAGTACAGATGTTTGATGTCGCTTTATCGCGCTTGATATGTTGCTCGCGTGTTTGCAAGGCCATGCGCAATGCTGGATTGCCATCGGTATCGATGGTACGACCAATGATACGACCTGGAATGAAACGTTTATAGTTTTCCTTCGTTGCAAAATATGCAGCGTGAGGACCACCATAACCCAATGGAATACCAAAGCGTTGTGTAGTTCCTACCACGGCATCTGCGCCCCACTCTCCTGGAGGCGTGAGCAATACGAGTGACATGATATCCGCTGCCACGACTAACTGAACCTCAGCAGCATTACATGCCGCCGCAAAGGCGCGGTAATCTTCTACAGAACCGTCGGCATTTGGGTATTGTACCAATGCACCGAAGAATTCTTCTGTAGGCTCAAATGTTTGGTAATCTCCGAAGACTAATTCTACCCCGATAGGCTCAGTGCGCGTGCGCAACAATGCGATGCTTTGTGGGAAGGTGTTTTGATCGACGAAGAATTTATTTGCACCGGCTTTTTTCTTGGTACGTGACATGGCGCCATAGAACATGCTCATGGCTTCTGCTACGGCAGTGGCTTCGTCCAACAGAGATGCATTCGCAAGTTCCATACCCGTAAGGTCTACGACCATGGTCTGGTAATTCATCAAAGCCTCCAAACGGCCCTGTGCAATTTCAGCTTGGTATGGCGTATAGGCCGTGTACCATCCTGGGTTCTCTAAAATGTTGCGCTGAATCACACCTGGAAGAACAGTCGGGTGGTATCCCATTCCGATGTACGTAGAAAATACGGTGTTCATCTGTCCCAGTTCGTTAATGTGCTTGGCAAATTCCGCTTCGGTCATAGCCGGAGCTAAATCCATTTCGCCTCTAAAACGAATGGTTTCAGGAACGGTTTGGTCGATAAGTGCGTCTAGTGATTCTGCTCCAATGGTCTGGAGCATTTCCGTGACTTCGAGTGGTTTAGGTCCGATGTGTCTGTAGGCAAAGGAATTGCGCTTCATACTCTGTTAATATTAGATGGAGCAAAAGTACGGCAGACTCGCCGAACATAGCGTACATTTATGAGACCATAATGACACGAAATATCCACCCGGTTATAAACATTTTATTAGGGCTCTTGCGGCCGTTCATTTACGCGAACTTTTGGGTCGCTGGGGCGGTTTGGGCGTTGACCCGACTCTCTGAATTTCAACTGACCCAATGGTGGGAAGCCGGAACTTTAGATGAATACGGTTATTTTTTGCTCAATCCATCCTTTGCTGGACTAAACGCAGCCGGTACGCTCATTGTTTATGGATTTGCCCGATTGTTTGAAACACCGGGTGAAGATGGCATGCAGAGCAGGATCAGCCAATGGCGATCGGCCATGCCAAAAACCTCACAATTAAGCATTGGACTTGGTGCCTCCTATGTGGCCATCTGGTGGGCACTTTACGGCTCTTGGAACCTCTTTTTTTTATATGCCGGTGCCATCGCAGTGGCTGCCCTATACCCTCTTCCTTTCATCCTAAGAAAATCCGGCGGTGGATTGCGCTCTATCCCAGGACTAAAGTTATTTGTTATCGCGGCCGTTTGGGCATATGTGACCGCGGTAATACCAAGTGTACAAGCAGGAACCTTTACCGTAGGCGTATTCTTTGAGCGATTCTGGTGGACAGCTGCCCTGACCTTACCCTTCGACGTTCGAGACATGATTGTGGATCAAGGCAGCATTCGCACATTACCTCACATAGTTGGCCCTCGAAACACAGTATGGTTGGCCAGCTTGATGCTCTGGTTCAGTTTTTACCTCCAGGTCCAATTGTTTCAAATGCCCCTCGCCTACACCTTCGGGCTCTACCTTCTCTGCTCAATCATTATTGTACTCGCCAATCCAAAATTGGGCGACCTATACTACAGCTTACTCATTGAAGGACTCCCTTTCATACTGTTAGGACTATGGGTCCTTAGTCCCTACCTTTAAGGCACCCATAATACAACCATGAACGTACTCAGTAAAGCACACGCACAGGAACTCGATGCCAATGATTCATTGGCCCACTTCCGCAACGAATTTCACCTCCCCGTGATCGACGGCAAGCAAACGCTCTACTTCACGGGCAACAGCTTGGGGCTGATGCCAAAATTGGCCGAAAAATACCTCCAAGAGGAACTTGAGGATTGGAAGAACTGGGGCGTAGAAGGACATTTTCATGCCCGCCGCCCTTGGATGCCGTACCATGAATTCTTTTCGGAAAGCCTGTCAAAACTCGTGGGCGCCAAACCTGAAGAAGTTGTGGTCATGGGGTCGCTGACAAACAACTTGCATTTGTTGATGGTAAGCTTCTTTCGTCCGGAAGGAAAGCGCACGAAGATTTTGTGCGAAGCTAAAGCCTTCCCGTCGGACCAATATGCCTTAGCCTCTCAACTGCGCTACCATGGATTAGATCCAAAAGAACACCTGATCGAGGTGGGACCGCGCGAGGGTGAACACCACATTCGCAAGGAAGACTTCATGGCCGCTATCGATGCCCATGGAGAAGAAATTGCGATGATGATGATCGGTGGGGTAAATTACTACACCGGCCAAGTGATGGACATGAAACACCTTACCGCCTATGCGCAAAACAAAGGCATTACAGTCGGTTGGGATTTGGCGCACGGCGCAGGGAATATCGACATCAAATTGCACGATTGGAATGTAGATTTTGCCGCGTGGTGCCACTACAAATACATCAACTCAGGTCCCGGGGCAACGGCCGGGTACTTTGTGCATGAACGCCACCACGGCAAGGCCGACATCCCTCGTTTCGAAGGATGGTGGGGACACGATAAAGAAACACGATTCGAAATGCCCGAAACCTTTAAGCCTATACCTACGGCAGAGGCGTGGCAACTGTCCAACGTACCGGTAATGGCGATGGCACCGCTTCGTGCGAGTCTTGATTTATTTGATAAAGCGGGAGTAGAAAACCTGCGTGCAAAGAGCAGAAAACTGACGGGGTACCTGCAGGAAGTACTGGAGTTTGTGGCAGAAGAATCGGGCAGTAATTTCGAGATTATCACTCCTGTAGAGGAACGCGGCGCACAGATATCCTTGCTTGTGCACGGCTACGGAAGACCGCTGTTTGACTATTTGATGGAGCACGGCGTAATCGCCGATTGGCGCGAACCCAATGTCATTCGCATGGCACCGGTTCCGCTCTACAATAACTTCGAGGACATTCGCGCCTTTGGTGAAATCTTGTTGAACTACCTCAAAGCACAGCAAGCATGAAAAAAGTAATCATCGTCGGTGCCGGCTTGGCAGGATCATACATGGCCTACGCCATGGGTAAAAAAGGCTACGAGGTTCAGGTTTTTGAAAAACGACCGGACCCCCGTAAATCCAGTTACGGCTCGGGAAGATCCATCAACCTTGTCGTCAGCCATAGGGGCTGGACGGCATTGGCCTACGCGGGCATAGAGGAAGAGATCCGCAAGATTGTGGTACCGGCATACGGGCGTCAGATCCACGACCTAGAGGGCAACGAAAGTTACTTTGCCTACAACATTGACAATAAAGCCATTCACAGCATCAGCCGTGGCGAGTTCAATAAAACGTTGGTGGAATTGGCCGAAGCGCTGCCGAATGTAACAATCACCTTTGACGCCTTCTGTGAACATGTGGACTTCAACACGGGGACCGTTCACATGAAGCAAGGTGAGCAGCTCAATGCCTATTCAGCCGACCTCATCGTTGGGGGCGATGGTGCCAATTCTTCTGTTCGAAATGCTTTAATGAAGCAACCTCGATTCAATTACAGCCAAGACTACATCGACAGCGGATACAAAGAGGTTCACATTCCTGCAGCTAGCGATGGCTCACCACAGCTTAATATTGATGCGCTGCACATCTGGCCGCGCCGCGAATTCATGCTGATGGGACTGGCCAATACAGACAACGGTTTCACCGGAACCGTTTTCGCACCATTCGGCGGCGAATACGGATTGGACCACCTCAAAACAGGTGCGGACGGCTTGCGCTACTTTGAAAAATACTTCAAAGATGCCATCCCGCTCATTCCAGATTTAGAGGAGCAATGGGAAAATAACCCTACCTCAGCCCTAGTTTGCATTCGTTGCAACCCGTACCACTGGGGAACCAATACCATGCTCATTGGCGATGCCGCACATGCCACCGTTCCTTTCTATGGCGAGGGCATGAATGGATCGCTGGAAGATGTTCGCGTATTCTTAGAGCTGCTCGATGAGTACGGGGATTCCGACATGAAAAAAGTACTGGAGATCTATACAGAACAGCGTGTGCCTGCAGGTAATGCTTTGGTAGACTTAAGCTTGAGAAACTTCATTGAAATGCGCGACCTGGTGGCCGATCCAAGCTTCCAATTGCGCAAAAAAATAGAGCGTAAGGTGCAAGCCAATCATCCAGACAAATGGACGCCGCTCTACACTTTGGTGAAGTTCACCAACATCCCGTACCACGAAGCAAAGGCCGAAGGAGAACGCCACGATCGAATCATGGAAGAAATTCTAGCCATGGAAGGTGTAGAGGAGCTTTGGGACAGCGAAGAGGTAGAACAAGAAGTGCTCCGATTGTTCGAATCTGTCCGTTAGAATCGAACGCCACCGGTGTGTATCCACACCACTTTTCCTTGTAAGCTGGTACGCTGAAGATAGGCCCACACCTTTGCGTTGTAGTTGGGATCCAGCGGTATACCCGTAGTTTGCTCAAAATTCTCAGCCTCCTCGAGCAGTGAAGGCGACCATTTTCCAAAGCCGCCAAAATGAGTTTCATCTTCCCAGTGAAGGGTAATGTGTTTTGCCAAGGCCTGCTGCTGTACAGCGGCGCATTCTTTGAGGGCGCCTTTCACGGCACTCACTACGTGGACCTTCGTTTTACAGTTTAGAGGCATCGCCGCAAGAATGCCAGATACGGTCGTACCTGTACCGGAGGCGAGCACGAGGTGATCCGGTTCATGGGCCAATTCTTTCCAGATCGCTCCACAACCCTCCATGGCGTGCGACCCAGCACCGCCCTCAGGAAGTACCCTGCCCAAGTATCCCGTCCAACCGCTTTCGCGTAAGGACCTAAACGCACTGCGAGAAACAAATTCCAAGGCCATCCCTTGTGCCTGGCAATACTTCAGCAAGTCGTTGCTCGAGGCGTTCAATTCCTCGCCGCGCACCACACCTGAGATGGGATGACCAAAGTGCTTGGCTGCGAAGGCTGCGGCCGGCAAGTGATTGCTAAAGGCACCACCAAAGGTCGTGATGGGCTCTCCAGGTGCTAGTATTTGGAAAAATCCTTGGAGCTTACGCCACTTGTTGCCGGAGACTACGGGGTGGATAAGATCGTCGCGTTTGATATACAGGTTCAATTCCGGTTTTACCACTAACTTTTGTACGGGTGAAGGTGTTAAAAATGGCATTGGTGTAGCATCCATGATACAAAGCTAAGGAGCCTTACCTTTGAAGTACCTAAAAATTCCGAAATCGGACATGTTTAATAAAGACTTGGACCCTGAAGATTACTACAAAAGCCCCGAGGGCTTCATCATCTTCACCGAGAAATACCACCTCAAACGCGGCTATTGCTGCCAAAGCGGTTGTAAACACTGCCCGTACGGATACGATAAAAAAACCCACAGAATACGTGACTAGAACAATCAACGAATTTCAGCGCGCCATTGCCGAAGGGATCCCTAACCAACTCCCTCCGAAGCGCGAAGTGCCCACAGAAATTAACCGTGCGCCCAAGCGCAAAGACATCTTGAGTGCCGGCGAAAAGCGCCTGGCCTTGGAAAATGCCTTGCGCTACTTTCCGAAGGAGTGGCATGCGGAATTGGCCCCAGAATTTTTAGAGGAGCTCAAGGAATTTGGACGCATATATATGTACCGATTCAAGCCTTCGTACGACATGCATGCTCGTGGGATTGAAGAATACCCGTGCAAGACACCTCAGGCGGCGGCCATCATGTTGATGATCCAAAACAACCTGGATCCGGCGGTGGCGCAACACCCGGAGGAACTGATCACCTACGGCGGTAATGGGGCGGTGTTCCAGAATTGGGCACAATACCTCTTGACGATGAAATACCTCAGCGAAATGACTGAGGAGCAGACCCTACACATGTACAGCGGCCACCCGATGGGCCTCTTCCCTTCTTCCAAAGAAGCACCGCGTGTGGTGGTGACTAACGGAATGATGATTCCGAATTACAGCCAGCCGGACGATTGGGAAAAATTCAATGCCCTAGGCGTTACCCAATACGGTCAAATGACGGCCGGTTCTTACATGTACATTGGTCCACAGGGGATCGTACACGGAACAACCATCACCGTATTGAATGCTGCACGCATGAAATCTAGCGGCGGACCGGAAGGAAAACTATTTGTCACTGCGGGATTGGGCGGTATGTCAGGAGCGCAGCCAAAGGCAGGAAATATTGCTGGGGTCGTGAGCATCACCGCAGAGATCAACCCTAAAGCTGCCTACAAGCGTCACGAGCAGGGCTGGGTGGACGAGATTACCTCCAGCACGGATGAGGCCATCGACATGGCCCTGGAATTCCAGGCAAACAAACGCGCACGAAGCATCGCCTATATTGGAAATATAGTGGATCTGTGGGAACGCATGGTAGAACGCAACGTTCACGTTGACCTCGGTTCTGACCAGACGTCCTTGCACAACCCTTGGGCCGGC
>JAURAE010000005.1 GCA_030829675.1 Schleiferiaceae bacterium | reverse complement strand
ATTCGCAGCCAGGCTACCGAAGAGTGCAATTAAAACAACAAGGGCTTTTTTCATGGGTGTGTTATTACTCCTAAAAGGTCTAAAAAACTATGCCAACGGCAAAAAATAGGGGGTAAAAAGAGCGAGCCGCGTCTTCGACGCGGCTCGCAATGGAAATCTAAAAATTTTAGTAGCGGTAGTGCTCTGGCTTGAACGGCCCTTCCACCGTCACACCGATATAGTCCGCTTGGTCTTTACGAAGCGTCTCTAGCTCCACACCAATCTTCTCCAAGTGAAGACGAGCTACTTTCTCATCCAAGTGCTTAGGAAGCGTGTATACCTTATTCTCGTACTTGTCGCTGTGCAACCACAACTCCAACTGAGCCAAAACTTGGTTCGTGAAGCTGTTTGACATTACAAACGACGGGTGACCGGTAGCACAACCTAGATTCACCAAACGGCCTTCTGCCAATACGATGATCTCATTGCCTTCTACATTGTACAGATCTACCTGTGGCTTGATCACCACCTTAGTATCGCCGTACGCACTGTTCAACCATGCCATGTCGATCTCGTTGTCGAAGTGGCCGATATTACAAACGATGGTCTTATCGTTCATCAACTTGAAGTGTTCTTCAGTGATGATGTCTTTATTTCCTGTTGCAGTTACTACAATCTGTGCACGTGGAATAGCTGTCTCCATACGCTTCACTTCGAAGCCGTCCATGGCTGCTTGCAATGCACAAATAGGATCAATCTCAGTGACAATCACACGAGCACCTGCACCGCGCAATGATGCCGCAGTACCCTTGCCTACATCACCGTAACCGGCAACAACAGCAACTTTACCTGCCATCATTACATCAGTAGCACGACGGATCGCATCTACTGCAGATTCCTGACAACCGTACTTGTTATCGAACTTCGACTTCGTTACAGAGTCGTTTACGTTGATCGCTGGAAGTACCAAGGTGCCGTTGATCTCACGCTCGTACAAACGGTGAACACCGGTAGTCGTTTCTTCAGACAATCCTTTAATGCCTTCTACTAGTTCTGGGTACTCGTCGAATACCATGTTGGTCAAATCACCACCATCGTCCAAAATCATGTTCAATGGCTGACGGTCTTCACCGAAG
Organism: Schleiferiaceae bacterium; assembly: GCA_030829675.1. Lineage (GTDB taxonomy): Bacteria > Bacteroidota > Bacteroidia > Flavobacteriales > Schleiferiaceae > UBA10364. The sequence continues at coordinate 29,541 of JAURAE010000005.1, read as the reverse complement.
AAGAGCGTCTGCTCGATACACCAGTTGAACTCCTCTTCAGTCATGCCTTTCCAAGCATATACTGGAATACCCGCCGCTGCGATGGCCGCTGCTGCGTGGTCCTGAGTAGAGAAGATGTTACAAGAAGACCAGGTCACATCAGCGCCTAGTTCAACCAAGGTCTCAATCAAAACCGCCGTTTGGATGGTCATGTGCAAACAACCCGCGATGCGCGCACCTGCAAGTGGCTTGCTCGCGCCGTACTCTTCACGGAGCGCCATAAGACCTGGCATCTCTGCCTCGGCTAATTTGATTTCTTGTCGACCCCATTCGGCCAATGACATATCTTTAACTTTGTAAGGAATGTATTGCGTTACTTCGCTCATCGTTTCTTGTCAATTAAGTTTTGCAAAGGTACATAACAAGAGCGGAGCGCAAAAGTTTGTAATAAAGATGAGCACCACGATAGTCTTTTCGGCATTGAATGAGGAAGTCCAAGTCCGTTGGCACCCCACTCCCGCCCATGGGCAATGCTCGGATTTATGGTGCGCGGAAGACCAAGAAAAGTGGCAACGCATTCACTCCGAGGCTAAACGCAACGAAATGTCCGCCAGTCGTAGTGCACTCCAAGATATTTTGGGACAAGACCTACAGCAGATGCGTTTTGTGGGGGGCAAGCCGGAGCACCCCAAGGGGGCCATTTCTTTATCACATTGTAAAACAGGGGCTGTCGCAGCCCACTCTCCTTCCTTGGCCGTTGGCGTGGACGTAGAGGTTGAGCGGTCACAGCTCACGAAAATTGCTCCCAAATTTGTCCGTGAGGACGAGCAGCATTTCATGGAAGACCTTGGTACGCAGCAGGCCTTACAGCTGATCTGGGGGATTAAAGAAAGTTTGTTCAAGCTCTATGGTGAGGGCGGGGTGGATTTCCGAGAACACCTTCACATCACTACGCTCGAACGAAATTCGGACGATAGTGGATGGATAGGGATGGCGTGGATTTATCCTACCCATGATCGTGAGGTGGCCAAGGCGTGTTTGGTTCAAGGCCGCTATCATGAGGGCACCTACATCTGCCTTGCCACGCACCGCAGGCCGATGGCACCGATCAAAACAGCGCGATTCACACTTCGTGAATGGAACCTCAGCGACGCTCCTTGGTTGTATGAACTCAATCAGGATCCAGAAGTGGTGCATTTTACCGGAGATGCAGGATTTGCTTCCATAGAGGCGGCCCACGGGTTAATCGCTACCTACCTGAACTACCAGCGCGACGGTTATGGCCGTTGGATGGTGGAGGATAAGCATTCCGGAGAGGCACTCGGATGGTGCGGTCTGAAGAAGAATCCTTGGGGCATAGATCTTGGCTACCGATTCTTTAGGAAATTCTGGGGCCAAGGTGTGGCAACGGAATGTGCTGAGGCAACCGTGAACTGGGCGCGAGAAATGGGGCTGCCCCGATTAATTGGGCGGACCTTGACCGGAAATCCTGCAAGCGCACGTGTTTTGGAAAAATTGGACTTTGAACGCTACAGTGAACAACCCATTGAGGACTTTGCCACAGGCCAAAGGATGAACGCCGAAGATTTGAAGCGTTGGCAAGGGCAGCAAATGGTCATGATGAAACTTGATTTATGATGATGCATTTGATTTTCACTGGGGTCGAAAGCACCTTCAAAAGCGCATTAGCTAAAGCCGTTGGTGAGGTACTATCCCGAGAGGTTTGTGGGGAATTTGCCCGGGAGTATTTGGACGAATTGGACCCTAAACCTTCTATGGATCCATTTCCCAAGGAGCACTTCGAGGCCATAGCACGGGGCCAATTACTTGCTCAAGAAAAGCATGATTATTACCAAGAGGGCCAACAGATTTTCGATACCGACGGTCTGACGCTGGCCATTTGGGGAGCAGATAAATTTGGCGTTGAAGATACCCATTGGTTGGCACCTGGCGGACCTTCTTTTTATCTACTGTGCGCCCCAACCAATTCTTTCACTGAAGAGGAATACCGCGTGGATGGCCACCGTCGCGAGGAGTTGCATCAAAAGTTTGTGGATTTGCTGGAGGAATTGGGCCGGCCTTACCTCGTGCTACGAGAGCCTATTTTCGAGGACCGATTATATGAGGCCCTCCGTATTATCAAAGGCCTAGAGATTTAAACAATCCTATTCAATTCCTCATTGATCTGCTGACGTGCTTTGTTCCATTTGTCAAAAGCAGTCATGTAGTAGTCGATGTCGACGTTTTCTTCATTGAATTGGGCCTTGAGCTCATTCAACTTACGTTCCACCCAAATAGATTTAAATCGCAGCACGGTTTCTTGGACCAAATCCTTAATAGTATTCCGCTCTACCGGCAAGTGAATATCCTTTCGCTTCCAATCACTCAATACATAGGGCTCCGTCAAAGCCTTCGTAGCTACTTCCACCACCTCTGCATCTTCTTGCATGATCCACCAGGCACTATCGGGGACATGACCTGCCTCGAGTTCAACTTTGACTAAATCATACATTCTTTGGAAGACCGGCGTTTCAAAGGGAATATTATCCTTCTCAATGTTTTCTACAGCCCATTCCGTAATGCTGATGGGCACAACTTCCTCGGGATCTAAATCCTCTTCTAGCATATCTTCTACGCCACGGGCAACTATAAGGTGGATCACTTTTTCCTCTTGATGGTGGCCAAAAGGAATAACTGCTTTTTCTGCGGGAGGCAAAACCTCCATTGGAGGATCGTCCGCTTGTTTGCGTCTTGCTTGACGGTTTTGTGCATCAAGTAATCGCGCCAATTCTTCATGAAGGGCACGCGGATCAATATCCAAGATCTTCGCAGCTTCCTTGATGAATACTTCTTGGCCAATGGCATCCGGCACCTTAGAAATACTGCCCACCACATCGCGAACCATCTCCGCACGCTTCAACGGGTCATTACCCACCTCTTCCAGCAATACACTGGTCTTGTACGAGATGAAATCCTTGCGCTGTTCCGCTAAGAATTGTTCCAATTCCTCGGTGCTGTGTTTTTGGGCAAAACTATCCGGGTCCTCGCCATCAGGGAAAGGAACCACACGAACGTTGATCCCGGCTTCCAGCATCATATCCAATCCTCGGAAACTCGCACGAATCCCTGCCGCATCCCCGTCGTACAACAACGTAATGTTTGACGAATAGCGCTTGAGCATGATGATTTGCCCTTCTGTCAATGACGTTCCAGAACTCGATACTACATTGTGCACCCCATTTTGATGGAAGCTCAGTACATCTGTATACCCTTCCACCAAGAAGGCTTCGTCTTTCTTGACGATTTCTTGCTTGGCCTGGTACAATCCGTACAGCACCTTACTCTTGTGATAGATGGGGTTTTCAGGAGAATTCAGGTATTTCGCCGCCTTGACATTGTTCTTGAGAATACGACCGCCAAACCCAAGGACACGCCCAGAAATACTGTGAATAGGGAACATCACACGTCCGCGGAATCTATCGTACCAACCGCGGTCGCCATTCATGGAAATTCCACTGTCCGCTAAGGCCTTCTCATTGTATTTAGATGCAAGCGCATATTGTGCAAAGGCGTCCGATTTCTCTGGACTATAACCCAGCTGAAACTTAGCTATAGTCTCATCCGTAAACCCGCGCTCCTTAAAATAGCTCAGGCCCACCGCGCGACCTTCATCGGTTTGGTGCAACTGTTCTTGAAACCATTTGTTGGCGACATCCGAAATAAGATACACCGCTTCACGGTGATTGCCTGCTTCAATCTCCTCGGCCGTTTGAGGGCGCTCTTCGGGCACCTCAATATTGTACTTATTGGCCAACCAGCGAAGCGCCTCAGGATAGGTCATCTGTTCCAATTCCATGAGGAACGTCACCACCGAACCGCCCTTACCCGAGCTAAAATCTTTGAAGATTTGCTTGGCAGGGCTGACCATGAAACTCGGACTTTTCTCGTTGTTAAACGGACTCAAACCCTTGAGATTACTCCCAGATTTCTTCAACTGAACGAACTCTCCGATCACCTCCTCAATACGGGCGGTCGAAAAGATTTGTTCAATAGTTTCTTGTGGGATTCTGGCCATAGCATTGCAAGATACATTCTCTGCACAAAAAAGCCACCCTTTTGGGGTGGCCAAGCAAGCTGATTAAAAGGTTACTTATTTCTGTAAATGTACATTTAATTGCGGGAACGGAATACTGATACCACGCTCGGTAAAAATCTTATAGACGTCGGTATTCATATCGTAATACACCGGCCAGAAGTTTTCAGTATTTACCCAAGCGCGCACAATAATGTTTACACTGGAATCTGCTAATGCCGCCAGTTCAACTAGTGGGGCAGGCTCGGCGTGTACGCGCTCGTCTTTTTCTAATAGATCGCGTATAATCTGTTTTGCCTCGTCTAAATCTGAGCCATAATCAATGCCAAAGGTCCATTCTTGACGACGCGTTGGCTGTGCACTGTAGTTGATTAGGCTTCCATTACTCAATCCGCCGTTTGGAATGACCACTTGTTTATTATCCGTAGTAGTTAATACCGTTACAAAGATTTGTATGCTCTGAACAGTGCCAGAATAGCCTTGGGCCTCAATAAAATCACCCACTTTAAAGGGCTTAAACATTAGAATCATCGCGCCCCCTGCAAAATTCTGCAAAGTTCCACTCAACGCCATACCAATGGCCAATCCAGCAGAGGCAAGAACAGCAACAATAGAAGTCGTGGCAACGCCGAGCTGATTGATGGTCGCAATGATCACCATAGCTTGCAGACCAATCTTTACCAATGATTGCAAGAAGGTGGTCAAAGACGGATCTACTTCACGTAATTGTAGTGCTTTGTTCAGCGCACGCATCATCAATTTGACCACGCGCATCCCTATCCAAAAAATCAGCAATGCAAAGACCACATGCTTGGCCCAGCCTAAAATGCTGTTTTGAATGGTTTCCATGGGTATTCCTAAAATCTCTTCCATGATTATTTTTTTCTTTGGGCGGTATAATCAAGAACGAGTGCTAAAGCATCGCGTTCTTCGGTTTGAGGAAAGTTAAAGAGAATCTCTTTGGCTTGATCGATGTGCTCGAGCATTTTACCACGAGCGTACTCTAGGCCACCTGATTGTCTTACAAAGTCCACCACTTCTTGAACTTTCTTAGGTCGGTCGTGGTGTTTTTTAATGGTCTTAATGATGTGCTGACGCTTTTTCGGTTCTGCCTCTTGCAAAGCCTTGATCAAAGGCAATGTCATTTTTTGTTCCTTGATATCAATTCCCGCCGGCTTTCCTGTCAAATTCACTCGTTCAAAATCGAAGAGGTCGTCTTTGATTTGGAAGGCTAGGCCCAAGTGTCTACCGAGCATTCGGAATTTTTGTACCTCTTCTTCAGAACCTCCGGCGCTTGCCGCACCAACCACACAACAGGTCTCCAACAAAGAAGCCGTCTTTTGTTGAATGATTTCGAAGTACACTTCTTCCGTAATGTCCAGTTTTCTTGCTTTCTCTATCTGCAACAATTCACCTTCAGACATGGCTTTTACTGCACCACTGACGTGCTCGAGCAAGGTATATTCTTTTGTTTCAACAGCCAATAACAACACTTTTGAAAGAAGGTAATCTCCAATGAGTACGGCAATTTTATTCTTCCACAGCGCATTGATCGAGAAGAACCCTCTGCGTTGGTCTGCATCATCCACAACATCATCGTGTACGAGGGTAGCCGTGTGCATAATTTCTACCAATGAGGCACCTACATAGGTGGCATCGGTGACATTGCCTTGAATCTTAGCGCTCAGGAAAACTAGAATGGGACGGAGTTGCTTACCCTTCCTTTTGACCATGTAGCGCATGACACGGTCAACTAGAGGAACATTTGAACTCAGGTGGGCACGGAAACGATCGTCGAAGGTCGACATCTCCTGCTTAATTGGCCGCTTGATAGTATCTAGGGTTCCCATTAGTTCCAACCTTTCTGTTTACAAATGTGCTCGTAGGCTTTTTGCACATTCAAGAAGCTTTCCTTCGCTGCCGCTTGAGCTTCAGCTCCAGCATCTACCAAACGATCGGGATGAAACTTCATCGCCATTTTCCTATAGGCTTTCTTTACCTCAGATTCTGCAGCATTGCTTGGCACTTCTAATACCTTAAACGCCCAATCTGCATCTTGGTTTTTATGGAACATCGCTTCAATGGAAGCAAAGTCATATGGATTGATGCGAAGATTGCGTGCAATACGTTTGATTTCGGCCAATTCCTGATCGTGCAAATGCCCATCTGCGAGACCGAGTTTAAAAAGGAAATGAATAAGCTGTAAACGAGTGGCGTGTGTCGTGAAACTGTTGATTTGTGCGCAGACTTTAGTCAACGGTATAGGCTGATCTACTATTGTCTTGAAGACTTTAAAGCTTTCGTTGGCTCTTTCCTTGCCGAACATGCCTACGAACTGTTGGCGCACAAAGTCAAGTTCACTTTGCTCAACCTTTCCATCAGCTTTTATGACACGTGCGGCCAACACTAAAAGTGAAATATGAAAGTCACTAGGCGAACTCCCTTGCCTACTTTGCGTGTTCGGTTGATCCTCTCCGTGAACAAGGTCATGCACCATATTCCCAAAGGCCACTCCCAAAAGAGCACCAATAGGTCCACCTAGACTCCAGCCTAGACCACCTCCAAAAATTTGAAATAGGCGTTTCATTCGTAGATCAAAGATAATCTACGTCAAACACAATTAACCTCAAATAAGAGATTCTTAAACGACAATAACGGTGAAGGCAACAATGCCTGCGATGATCGCAATAACCAAGGCGATTTGGCCATACAACTGGCTCTTGGTCATTTTGGGTGCATTGCCACTTCTACCTGCTGTGGTATTCGTTGGCATAACGTAAAGGTTTTGTTCCTCACTAAGTTACAAAAAGCAAAATGTAAATCCAAGCCTCTTTACTTTTTAACTCACACAAGATGAACAACTTAAAGCCATAAAAAAACCCCGAGAAATCTCGGGGTTTGAATTAAAACTATCTGAATTTTTTATGATCCACAGGCAATGCATTCGTCTGGGTTATCAATCGAACAAGCAATTTTTTCTGCATCGGTCGGCGCATCATTCATTGAAGACATGGCTGCTTTCTGTGCCTTTACTCTTGCCTCAATATCCGCCTCGCTGGCCGGTACTGCAGAAGGAGTTTTATCTACTTTATCAGCAGTTGCGCCTTCACTTACGCCCGGCGTTACATTAGTTTGTGCATTTTTCTTCACGGTAAACTTAATGGCAGAAGTCGCAGGCTTAGAACGTAAGTAATACATCCCAGTCTTCAATCCTTTCTTCCATGCATAGAAGTGCATGGAGGTCAATTTACCCATGTTTGGAGCCTCCATGAAGAGGTTCAAGCTCTGGCTTTGATCGATGAACAATCCACGATCTGCTGCCATATCCAAAATATCACGCATTGAAATCTCCCAAACTGTCTTGTAGATGGCTTTAAGGTTTTCTGGAACACCTTCGATATTCGCGACAGATCCGTTTGAAGCCATTAGGGCATTCTTCATGTCTTCATTCCACAATCCAAGCTCAATCAAATCGTGCAACAAGTGCTTGTTTACAACAATGAACTCACCTGAAAGAACGCGACGAGTGTACACATTTGAAGTATATGGTTCGAAGCACTCATTATTTCCAAGAATCTGAGAGGTGGATGCTGTAGGCATCGGTGCCATCAATAATGAATTGCGGACACCATGCTTTTTAATTTCATCACGCAACGTAGACCAATCCCAACGACCACTCAATTCCTCGTCTTTTACACCCCAAAGATTGTGCTGGAATTTCCCTTCGGAAATAGGCGAGCCTTTGTACGTTTCATATGGTCCATCAGCAATAGCCTGATCTTTTGAAGAGGTCACCGCAGCGTAGTACATTGTTTCGAAGATTTCCTTGTTCAACGCTTTAGCTTCTTCAGAGTCGAAGGCCAAGCGCATTTTAATAAAGGCATCTGCAAGCCCTTGTACACCAAGACCTACAGGACGGTGACGCATATTTGAGTTTCTTGCTTCTACCACTGGGTAGTAGTTGCGATCGATTACCTTGTTCAAGTTCTTCGTCACCTTGTAGGTTACGTCAAATAGTTTCTGGTGGTCGAACTCACCTTGTTCTGTAACGAACATTGGCAATGCAATAGATGCAAGGTTACAAACCGCCACCTCGTCGGGAGAAGTATATTCGAGAATCTCCGTACACAAGTTTGATGAACGAATGGTACCCAAGTTTTGTTGGTTCGACTTCAGGTTAGCAGCATCCTTGTACAACATGTATGGCGTACCTGTCTCGATTTGACTCTCCATGATTTTAGACCATACCTCACGAGCTTTTACAGTACGACGTCCACGGCCTTCTTTTTCATATTTGGTGTAGAGTTTCACAAACTCATCACCGTGACAATCAAATAGACCTGGACATTCGTTTGGACACATCAACGTCCAATTTTCATTCGTCTCTACACGCTCCATGAATAAATCTGGAATCCACATGGCATAGAACAAATCGCGCGCACGCATTTCTTCTTTACCATGGTTCTTCTTCAAGTCGAGGAATTCGAAGATATCAGCGTGCCATGGCTCGACGTAAATGGCGAAAGACCCTTTGCGCTTACCACCACCTTGATCTACATAACGAGCCGTATCGTTATACACTCGAAGCATGGGAACAATACCATTTGAAGTACCGTTAGTACCGCCAATATATGACCCAGTAGCGCGGATGTTGTGGATGCTCAATCCAATACCACCAGCACTTTGAGAAATTTTCGCCGTTTGTTTCAATGTGTCATAGATACCGTCAATACTATCTTCCTTCATCGTCAACAAGAAACACGAAGACATTTGAGGCTTCGGCGTCCCTGCATTGAAAAGCGTAGGAGTAGCATGGGTCATGTACTTCTTGCTCATGAGCTCGTAGGTCTCAAGAGCACTTTCAAGATCGTCTTTGTGAATGCCTATACTCACCCGCATAAGCATGTGCTGAGGGCGCTCTACGATCTTACCATGCATGCGCAATAGGTAAGAACGCTCTAGTGTTTTAAATCCAAAGTAATCGTAACTAAAATCTCTGTCATAGATCAACTGAGAATCCAAATACTCCGCATTTTTCTGGATAATCTCATAAACGTCATCAGCAATCAGCGGTGCTGGCTTACCGGTTTCAGGATTAATGTATTCGTACAAATCCGTGACGGTTTCACTAAAGCTTTTCTTGGTGCTCTTGTGCAAGTTACTTACCGCGATACGAGCCGCAAGATTGGCATAATCCGGATGCTTGATGGTCATAGATGCAGCAGTCTCGGCCGCCAAGTTGTCAAGCTCAGCCGTGGTTACACCATCGTAAACCCCATCGATAACACGCTTTGCTACAGATACGGGATCAACATACTCGCTGAGGCCATAGCATAGTTTTTCAATTCTTGCAGTGATTTTATCAAACTTAACGGCTTCTTTGCGGCCATCTCTTTTTAATACGCGCATCATGGTTGTTCTCGGAGATTATTCAGTTACGGAAAATGTGTGGGGGTGTCTTAGAAATTCAAATCTGCAAATGCATCATCGATATTGTGACTACTCTGTTCTTCACCAACACCTGCTTTTTTGTATTCAGAGACACGCTTCTCAAAGAAGTTTGTTTTCCCTTCTAATGAGATCATATCCATGAAATCAAATGGGTTTGGTGTATTATAAACCTTTGGACAGTTCAAAGTTTCTAGGAGGTGATCAGTCACAAACTCGAGGTATTCAGACATTAACTTGGCATTCATACCGATGAGGTTCACCGGAAGTGATTCCGTGATGAATTCACGTTCAATATCCAATGCTTCAACAAGAATTTGGGTAATTCGCTCAACCGGAACTTTATTGTTCAGGTGGTTGTTGTGCAAGTGACAAGCAAAATCACGGTGCAGACCCTCGTCTCTTGAGATGAATTCATTTGAGGTCGCCAAACCTGGCAACAAACCGCGCTTTTTCATCCAGAAAATCGAACAGAAAGCACCAGAGAAGAAAATACCTTCCACTGCTGCAAATGCAATCAATCGCTCTGCGAAAGATTCGCTTTCGATCCAACGCAACGCCCAATCCGCTTTTTTCTTGATAGCGGGGAATCGCTCAATAGCGTTGAACAACTCGTCTTTTTCAGCATCATTATCCACCAAGGTATCGATCAACAGGGAGTACATTTCACTATGGATGTTCTCCATCATGATTTGGAAACCATAGAAGAATTTCGCCTCCGAGTATTGCACTTCGTTGACGAAATTTTCCGCCAAGTTTTCGTTTACGATACCATCCGATGCCGCAAAGAATGCTAGAATGTGTTTTAGGAAGTAACGCTCATCGTCGTTCAACTTTTTCCAATCAACCACATCTTGGTGCAAATCGATCTCTTCAGCGGTCCAAAAAGACGCCTCTTGTTTTTTGTACCATTGCCAGATATCGTTGTGCTGGATTGGAAAAATCACGAAGCGGTTTTTGTTTTCCTGAAGTATGGGTTCTTGCTGCATCTTACTAAAAATTAATAGTCGTTAAGCCGCTTAAAATAATATCAAACGACTGAAAATCAGTTATTTAAATGTTTCGGTATTAGGCGGCTTTGTCCGTTATGTCCACTGGACGTGGCGAACGGCTTATACAAACATGGTCATCATTTTAAGGAATATCAAGTTGACCTAATTGGGTTTTTCCCACAGTTATTAACAAACCGTTTTTGTGCCAAAATTGAGATTGGGCAGACTCACCCTAGGATACTCTAAACGTGTCGATTGAAACCTAAAAATCGGACCCTAATGAGCGGCCAATTCTTTCGCCACATTTTCTAATTCAGCATAGAAATCGTACCCATATTTTCGAATTAAGGGCTCTTTTAAGAACTGGTAAACGGGCACTTTTAATTCTTCACCTAAAGAACATGCAGCACTACAGATACTCCAACGATCGTAATTCAACGCTTCAAATTCGGTGTATTTTGCCACCCGGATAGGATACAAATGACAGCTGATGGGTTTTTTCCAATTGATCTTACCGTCGAGGTAGGCCTTTTCGATTCCACAAGAGGCTGTGCCGTCTTTTTCAAAGACCGTGTAGGCGCATTCTTTTCCGTCGATCAGCGGAGTTTCTAATTCACCTAGACCTTCAACACTTTTGCCTTGGGCCTTAACGGCCGCCCGACCGGCGTCGGTAAGATAGCTCTCGAATTGAGGATATAATTGGTCCAACAACTTCGCCTCTTCCTCCTCCAACGGGGCACCGGCATTGCCCTCTACACAGCAAGCGCCTTTGCAAGCACCTAGGTTACAGACAAATTCCTTTTTAAAAATATCTGCAGAGAGCAGTTTTCCGTCCAATTCTATCATAATACAAAGCTAATATCGGTTTTAAGTGCGCAGCTCAACCAAAGACCCTAATTTTGCACTACTATTTAAACAGCTATGGGATTTAACTATAATGATGCACTTAGTGCTTTTTTGATCTTGTTCGCGGTGATCGATATTCTCGGGAGTATCCCTATTATCGTGAGCTTGCGCAAGAAAGTCGGCCACGTTCAGAGTGAAAAGGCAACCGTTGTTGCGGGCGCCATTATGATCGTCTTCCTTTTTGTCGGAGAGAGTATTTTGAATTTGCTCGGGGTGAATGTGCAAAGTTTTGCCATCGCAGGTAGCCTGGTAATTTTCTTCCTGGCCTTGGAAATGATTTTAGGCATCACGCTATATAAAGAGGAGACTCCGAATACTGCCAGTATTGTACCCATTGCCTTCCCGCTTATTGCCGGAGCGGGTACCATGACCTCTTTAGTGTCTATTCGCGCAGAATTCGCGACTATCAATATCCTGATTGCCATTGTGGCCAACATGATCGTAGTCTATGCTGTTCTGAAAAATACAGAACGCTTAGAACGCGTCTTGGGGCCAGGTGGCTTGAGCATTTTGCGCAAGGTTTTCGGTGTTATCTTGCTCGCCATTGCCGTGAAGTTGTTCTTCACCAACCTCATACCTCTACTTAACCCACAATAAAGTCTAGTACAATGTCAGACGACCAGTTTAAAAACGTCATCTCCCACGCCAAAGAATACGGCTACATCTTTCAAAGCAGTGAAATCTATGATGGATTAAGTGCTGTGTACGATTATGGTCAGAACGGAGCCTTATTAAAAAACAACATCAAGGCCTATTGGTGGGGTGCAATGGTACAAATGCACGAAAATATTGTAGGTATTGATTCGGCGATTTTCATGCACCCAACGACTTGGAAGGCTTCGGGTCACGTGGACGCATTTAACGATCCTCTAATAGACAACAAAGACAGCAAGAAACGCTACCGCGCGGATGTGTTGATCGAAGACCATGTAGAGAAGATTCGTCAAAAGATAGAGAAGGAAGTTAAAAAAGCTGAAAAGCGATTTGGCGATAGCTTCGATAAGGAGCAATACTTGGGTACCAATCCACGCGTAATGGGCTACCAAGAACAGATCTCTACCATCATGAACAGATTTGTAAAAGCGATGGAGGCGGAAGATCTCGCAGATGTAAAGCAACTGATCGAAGACGAGCAAATAAAGTGTCCAGTGAGTGGATCTATGAATTGGACCGATGTGCGCCAGTTCAACCTTATGTTCGGCACTCAATTAGGTTCTGTTGCTGAGGATGCGACAACGTTGTACTTGCGCCCGGAAACGGCTCAAGGAATTTTCTTGAACTACCTCAACGTTCAGAAAACCGGCCGCATGAAAATCCCTTTTGGTATCGCACAAATAGGAAAGGCCTTTAGAAATGAGATTGTGGCACGTCAGTTCATTTTCCGCATGCGCGAGTTTGAACAGATGGAAATGCAATTCTTTGTACGTCCTGGCACTGAAATGGAGTGGTACGAGACTTGGAAAGAGCGCCGATTGAATTGGCACAAGAGCTTAGGTTTCGATATTGCGAAATACAGATTCCACGACCACGAAAAATTGGCCCACTATGCCAATGCTGCTGCGGATATCGAATTTGAATTCCCATTTGGATTCAAAGAATTAGAGGGTATTCACAGCCGTACGGATTTTGATTTGAGCCAGCACGAAAAATTCAGCGGTAAGAAACTACAGTATTTCGACCCTGAACTCGGCGAGAACTATGTGCCGTACGTCGTAGAGACTTCTATTGGATTGGACCGTATGTTCTTGGCCGTATTAAGCACAAGCCTCCAGGAGGAAACCTTGGAAGATGGATCTTCCCGTACCGTATTGAACCTTCCCGCTTTCTTGGCGCCTTATAAAGTTGCTGTTCTTCCGCTGTTGAAGAAGGATGGTCTGCCCGAAAAAGCCAGAGAAATTGTGAACCTTCTGAAGTTCGACCACATGGTACAATACGATGAAAAAGATGCGATTGGAAAGCGTTACCGTCGTCAAGATGCCGCAGGAACACCACTATGTGTGACCGTAGATCACCAAAGCTTGGAGGACCATACAGTAACCGTCCGATTCCGTGATACCATGGAGCAAATTCGCATTTCTGTGGGTGAATTACCCGCCTTGGTGAACGAAAAAGTGGCCCTCAGTACACAGCTTGAAAAACTTTAAAGCAAAAATTTGCGTAGTGTTTTGATTTTCAATTAATTTTCCACTGTTATTAATCTATTCAACAAACGCGTTATGAAAAAGGTACAATGGTTCGCCGCAGCAGTAGTAGCAGTAGCTATGACTGCATGTGCAGCACCTGCAGAAGAAGCTGAAGCACCAGCTGAAGAGCCTGCAGTAGAAGAAGTAATGGAAGAAGCTACTGAAGAAGTTGCTGAAGAAGCAGATTCAACTGCTGAAGAGGCAATGGAAGAAGCTACTGAAGAAGCTGCTGAAGAATCTCACGAAGGTCACGAGCACTAAGATCTCGCAAAACTTCATAAGCAAACCCTGGGCCGCGCCCGGGGTTTCTTTTTTACTCTAAGGTCCCCGTTGATTTTTTAACCACCTCCTTTAAGATGGGGTCTTCATCCAGGAGCATCGCTGTATAAGCGTCAAAGCCCCAGATGTTTTTCGCGATGGCTGCTTTGAGCATCAATTCTAGATCGCTTAATTGGTCCGAGGGCAAATCTTCCGGCATCAGCCCGTAGCCGCCGTAATCCAAGAATTCATAGATCATTCCGTCATTGACAATCACCATATCGAAGTATCGCTCGTACTCCCATAAGGCGATGGATTCACGGTGATCATCAACCCATTGGAAGGCAAAATCATCAATAGTACCAAAGGAGAATCCCCAGAAATAAGAGCGTGTGGTATCGTTTACTACTTCCACATCAGGCTCAATACCTCCGATGGTACGCAACACCTTTCCACTATCGCTTTGGAAAATCAGGCCTTCCATCTCTCTTGGCAAATCGGCCCCATCATATGGTTTTTGAATAGACCTTCCTGAAGGTGTGTAGTAATAGGCCACGGTCAAGCGCACTGTTGAACCGTCCGGCAACAATTTATCCTCTTGGACCAAGCCCTTTCCGAAGGAAGTCGAACCATAAATAGTCGCGCGATCGTGATCCTGCAAGGCCCCCGAAAGCACCTCTGATGCCGATGCACTTTGTCCGTTGAGGATGATATGAATGGGCAGATCTTCATATCCATCACCACCCGTCGCCTCGGCAATTTGTGTCCGACCGTCCTTGTACTTTGTACTGACAATGACTTTGCCTTCGTCCAAGAACAGGTCGGCGATATCTACCGCTTCGTGCAAGTATCCCCCTGGATTATCTCGTAAATCCAAAATCAATCCACGCATATTTTGCTCGGAAAGCTTGGCCAATGCTGCTTCTAATTCTTCGGTGGTCGATTCCGCGAAACGCTCAATCTTGGTGTAGCCCATCGGGCCGTACATGCGCGTGCCACTCACGCTCTTGAGCGGAATGAAATCACGCTGAACCGCCGCCGTAATAGGTAGGCCATCGCGCATGATGCTGAACACGACGTAGGTGTCGACCGGCCCTTTGATTTTGTTGGTCACCACATCGTTGGTCAAATCTGGCCCCACGATGGTATCGCCGTCTATAGCATAGACGCGATCTCCGGCCATCAAACCATAGGATTCCGCGGGTCCACCTTCCATAATATGGACGAAGACCAAGGTATCCTCATAGATGGTAAATTCCACCCCCACCCCAGAGAACGAACCCTGCATCCTTTCGGCAATTTGCTGCTCATCTTTGACAGGAATGAGTACACTGTGTGGATCGAGTCCCGACAAGATGTAGTCCATAGCCTCTTGCTGAAGCACTGAAATGTCGAGCGTATCTACATATTCGTCTTGAAGGTATTGGAAAAATCGGTCCATAGAAGACCCCCTATTGAACGAGACGGATTCCCGGAAACTCAAACCGATACTGATGCCCGCTACGAAGAAGGCAGTAATCCAAAGTACTACGCGTTGGGGTTTCACTGTGGGTCCAATTGTTCTATGTGCACCCCTGCTTTTTCCAAAAAGCGAAGGCCACTATCGTCCTTGTATTTGTTGCGGTATACTAGGCGTTTAATTCCGGCTTGATGGACCAATTTACTGCACTCCTTACACGGACTCAAGGTTAAATACAGGGTCGCTCCCTCTGCCGAAGCTGTACTCGAGGCCACCTTCAATATGGCATTGGCCTCCGCGTGGAGTACATACCACTTGGTGTAATTTTCCTCGTCTTCACAAGGATTCTCGAAACCCGTAGGTGTTCCATTAAATCCGTCCGAAATAATCATACGGCCCTTCACAATCAGGGCGCCCACTTTTTTGCGGTTGCAATGACTGAGCTGTGCCCACTCTTCTGCCATGCGCAGGTAAGCCTCGTCGTACTTTCTTTGCTTGATTTGTGCTTCGTCCATCTTGAATCCGTGAATTTAGAACATTCGGTTCGATGCGCAGGTAAGCTGGGGCCAATTATTTTAAGTTGGCATTGATCGGAATGGTATACTGGATTCGTACCGGCCTTCCATCATACGTCGCAGGGATCATAGTAGGTAGCGCACGCACCGCACGAATGGCTTCGGCATCCAACAACGCATCCAGTCCTTTGACCACTTTTACGTTGCTGATACTACCGTCGCTTTCGACCACAAAGTTCACGTAGATCTTGCCTTCCACCCCGAGCGAACGAGCTGCTTCTGGGTACTTGTATTCTTCTGCCAAATAGCTTGCCAATGTGTTATTGAAACATTCAAATTCCCTATCGGCATCCTGAATGTACTCGCAACCTGCATAACTGGCATTCTTCAATCCACCTTGTGGCTTTTTCGAACCACATCCACTCAGTAAAACCATTGCAGCCACGACTGCCAATACTTTTTTCATAGGTCCAGGTATTTTTCGCGAATATACAACTTCGACTATTGCCTATGGCAGTGCGCCCGCCTTCGAGTGAACTCGAGGGGAATGGCCTGCGCAGCCTTCGGCGTTCTCGCCCTTTCCCTGCCGACGGAGCATTGCCCTCAAGATTTCGACCACTGCCTGCGGCAGTGTGCCAAAAGCAGAAAACCCACCTTCGAATGAACTCGAGGTGGGTTTTCTTTGCTTTTTTCGGCAGCGCGAACGCTGCTCGAAACCTTGTACCTGAGGGGGGAATCGAACCCCCACTCTGTTGCCAGAACTGGATTTTGAATCCAGCGCGTCTACCAATTCCGCCACTCAGGCATTTCAGCGAATTAGGACGGCAAAAATAAAGGCGTTTTCTAATTCTCCTAACATTTCCTGAAAGTTTTTTAATCAACCCATGAAAAGAAGGTGTTTTTGTGTTCTTTTATTTACATTTGCACCCCTCTACGGAGATGCTGAATAAGCGATAAGTATACTGATATACAGAGAAAATGCTGCCAGAAGCGAAAATATTTGCCGGACGCCACACCATGGGACTTGCTGAAAAAATTGCAGCCAGTTATGGAATTCCAATGGGAAATGTTCTGATCACTGATTTTAGTGATGGTGAATTTGTGCCCTCTTTCGAGGAAACCGTTCGCGGACATCGTGTTTTCTTAATTCAGAGTACAAACCCGCCTGCGGACAATCTGATGGAGTTGCTGATGTTGTGTGATGCTGCAAAGCGTGCAAGTGCGAAGCATATTACCGCCGTTATCCCCTACTTCGGACTGGCACGTCAGGATCGCAAAGACAAACCAAGAGTTCCAATAGGTGCTAAGCTGGCTGCGAATTTATTGATGGCCGCGGGAGCTACTCGTGTAATGACGATGGACCTTCACGCCGATCAAATTCAAGGTTTCTTCGAAGTACCGGTGGATCACTTGTACAGCTCAGCGTTGTTCATCAAGGACATCGAAGCGATGAAATTGGACAACCTATGTATTGCATCACCTGATATGGGTGGCGCAAAGAGAGCTCACGCTTACGGCAGCAAACTAGGAGCTGAAGTGGTTATTTGCTACAAGCAACGCAAAAAAGCCAACCAGATTGATAAAATGACCGTGATCGGTGATGTAGAAGGCATGAATGTCATTCTCGTTGACGACATGGTAGATACAGGAGGCACCTTAGTAAAGGCTGCTGAAATGTTGAAAGAAAAAGGTGCGAAGTCGGTACGTGCCTATTGTACCCACGGCGTACTTAGTGGCCCAGCCTACGATAGAGTTGGAGGGAGCGCACTAGAGGAATTGGTTATCACTGATACCATTCCTCAAACAAAGGAAAACCCAAAGGTCCGTGTGATCTCAGTCGCTGATATGTTTGCGAACGTGATGAAGAACGTTCATCACCACCAAAGCATCTCAGGACACTTTATAATGTAATACTTCAATAAACTAGATCAGATGAAGTCTGTTGAAATTCAAGGAACCCCAAGAACCGAATTAGGTTCTAAATACGCCCAAGCAGAGCGCAAAGCAGGTATTGTACCTTGTGTGATTTACGGTGGCGAAACACCTGTTCACTTTTCTGCGCCAATTCTAGCGTTCAAAACGCTAGTGTATACGCCGGAGGCGAAAACTGCAACTATTACCGTAGACGGTAAGACTGTCGAAGCAGTTATCCAAGACATGCAATTCCACCCGGTAACGGATGCATTGATGCACATTGACTTCATCCAGTTGGTTGAAGGTAAGGCAGTAACCATGAACATTCCAGTTGTACTTCACGGTCAGGCTCGTGGGGTATTGAATGGTGGTAAATTGAAAATGGTTCTTCGTACGTTAAGCGTTCGTGCATTGCCAAATGAATTACCTGATAACATTCAATTGGATATTACCAACTTGCGTATTGGCAAGTCTATCCGCGTTAGTGATGTAGTTCCTGCAGGATACGAAATCTTGAACGCTGATACTGCTGTAATCGTTACCGTTAAGAAAGCACGTGGTGCAATGGATGACGAAGACGAGGACGAAGAAGGTGCTGCTGAAGAAGGTGGTACTGAAGCTGCTGCGGAAGCTCCTGCTGAGGCTGCAGAATAATTCGTACTTTTTCGGGTATGAAAAAGTTCCTCATTGTCGGTTTGGGCAATCCCGGAGCCGAGTATGAGAATACCCGTCACAATATTGGATTTTTAACATTGGACGCCTTTGCCAAGGCGTCCAATGTTGTTTTTGAGCCTGGGCGCTACGCGCTCGTGGCAGAAGCCAAGATCAAAGGAAGATCTTTCCGGTTGATCAAACCCACCACTTTTATGAACCTTAGCGGCAATGCTGTCCGCTATTGGATGCAAGAAGAGAACATCCCAATAGAGAATGTCCTTGTCGTGCTCGACGATTTGGCCTTGCCCTACGGTTCTATTCGCATTCGCGGCAAAGGCTCGGATGCTGGGCACAATGGATTGAAGGACATTCAAGCAAAATTGGGCCGTGCAGATTACCCACGCCTTCGCTTTGGCATCGGGGACAATTTCTCCAAAGGTCGACAAGTAGATTATGTGTTGGGCGAGTGGACCGCGGAAGAGCAGAAAGACTTGCCGGCATTGATTGAACACTGTGTGAAAGCGTGCCAAAGTTTTGGCTTAGCAGGATTGAGTTTAACCATGAACCAATTCAACAAAAAATGACCAAGGCCGATCGCATTCTGGCCTTCTACAACGCACTCGAGTTCGACCGTTCCTACCTCGATGAAGATCTCGATGTCCTCAACCCCTTTGAGGAAGCCAGCCCTGAGCAAGAGCAGGCGCTAAGCGGGTTTTACCACAAATTTTACAGCGACGAGAAGCCACGCAACCTCATCCTTGGCATCAACCCAGGTCGCCTCGGCGCTGGCGCCACGGGCATTCCTTTTACCGACACCAAACGGCTGATTGAATGCGGCATTCCATTCGAAAGTTTCTCGACCCACGAGCCTAGTTCGGTCTTCGTATATGAGGCCATTAATGCCTTCGGCGGTCCGAAAAAGTTCTATGACCAATTCTTTATTGGCTCCGTGTGCCCCTTAGGCTTTGTAATGCGCAAAAACGGGAATTGGATCAACTTCAACTATTACGACCGCACGAGTTTTGCCAATGCCCTAGCGCCGTATTTGCTCGAGCAGATTCAAAAGCAAATTGAATTGGCCGGGAAAAATGAACGCATCATCGTCTTCGGCACCGGGAAGAACCTAAAGTTCCTGCAGAAGCTCAACAAGGAGCACAACTTCACTCCGGAGCTTGTGCCCCTAGAGCACCCACGATACGTGATGCAATACAAGTACAAACACCGCGAAGAGTACATCGCGAAGTATTTGGAAGCGCTATCGCGCTAAATCAAAAAGAATAGCGAAGGTTGATGGCGGCAATCTCAGGATCGAAACTACTTCCCGGCAAGCCATAATACGTCCAACCATTAATCTGGGTACCAATACCCCAATGTTCCCCAAAATTCCTACCGAAACTCATGCCTACGAACGGATCAAACTGATATTTATCCCAATACTCGTAAGGTCGACTGGCCACAAGGGCAAATCGTAGATCTAAATACCATTTCTTATCTATGAGAGTAGAAGTGTAGATCAAACCCAAAGATTGTTCACGCTCCCCTGTGCCACTCCAGGTAGTCGTTTCAAACCAATTCTTCCAATACACCCCAATATGATTGGTTTTGACGAACTCATAATTAAGCGTTCCACTGTAATTCAAAGTATGGCCCCAAGGCAAAACTGCAGCGTCGAAAGAAAGCCTATCGAAAGCGCTATTCTGCGCTTGAGCACCTGAAAATACTATACAGAAAAGGAATATTATTAGGTTCTTTTTCATGGTCTAATTGGTCTTCTTTAAAGATAAAAAAAAAGCCACCCCGTAAAGGATGGCTTTCTTTTTTTGCAATGTGCTGGAATTACATCATTCCCATGCCGCCGCCCATGCCGCCTGCCGGCATTGCTGGCTCTTCCTTAGGAATCTCAGTAATGGTTGCCTCAGTGGTCAACAATAGACCCGCTACAGACGCAGCGTTTTCCAAAGCCACACGCGTCACCTTCGTTGGGTCGATGACACCTGCATCATACATGTTCTCGTAGACATCAGTCTTGGCGTTGAAGCCGAAATCTGCCTTGCCTTCTTTCACCTTACTCACTACTACAGAGCCTTCTAGACCTGCATTGTGAACGATGGTGCGCAATGGCTCCTCAATCGCTTTAGAAATAATTTGGATACCGGTAGTTTCATCTTCGTTATCGCCTTTCATGCTCTCAAGGACGCTGCTAACGCGTACAAGCGCTACCCCACCTCCTGGCACAAAACCTTCTTCTACTGCCGCTTTTGTCGCTGCCAAGGCATCGTCCACGCGGTCTTTCTTTTCTTTCATTTCCACCTCAGATGCGGCACCTACGTAAAGTACGGCAACACCACCGGCGAGTTTCGCTAAGCGCTCTTGCAACTTCTCACGGTCGTAATCTGAAGTTGTGTTCTCGATCTGAGCTTTGATTTGGTTCACTCGGCTCGCAATAGCCTCACTGGCACCGGCACCATTGACAATCGTCGTATTGTCCTTGTCGATAGAGACTTTCTCTGCAGTACCCAACATATCTAGGGTAGCGCCTTCCAAAGTCATACCGCGCTCTTCGCTCACGACCTGACCACCGGTTAGGATGGCAATATCTTCGAGCATGGCCTTGCGACGGTCACCAAATCCTGGAGCCTTCACTGCAGCAATTTTCAATGAACCACGGATGCGGTTTACCACCAATGTAGCAAGGGCTTCACCGTCTACATCTTCCGCGATGATCAATAGCGGACGACCGCTTTGAGCTGCTGGTTCTAGAATGGGCAACAACTCCTTCATAGAGCTCACCTTCTTGTCGTAAATCAAGATGTACGGATTCTCAAGCTCCGCTACCATCTTCTCTGTATTCGTCGTGAAATATGGGCTCAAGTACCCGCGGTCAAACTGCATACCTTCCACTACATCTACGTAAGTTTCAGTACCCTTCGCTTCTTCCACGGTGATCACACCTTCGTTCTTCACTTTGGCCATCGCCTCTGCGATCAAAGAACCAATTGTGTTATCGTTATTCGCAGAAATGGTAGCTACCTGCTCGATTTTGCTGTTATCATCACCCACCTCTTGGCTCAAGTTTTTCAACTCTGCCACCAAGGCCGTCACGGCTTTATCAATACCGCGCTTCAAGTCCATCGGGTTCGCCCCAGCAGCCACGTTTTTCAAACCGTGACTGTAGATCGCCTGCGCCAAAACTGTCGCAGTAGTAGTTCCGTCTCCCGCGATATCCGCAGTCTTCGAAGCCACTTCTTTCACCATCTGAGCGCCCAAGTTTTGCAACTTGTCTTCGAGTTCAATTTCCTTCGCTACGGTCACCCCATCCTTAGTTACATGAGGGGCGCCGAACGCTTTTTCAATGATCACATTGCGTCCCTTAGGACCCAAGGTCACTTTTACTGCATTTGCCAACGCATCTACCCCAGCTTTAAGGCTGTTGCGTGCATCTACATCAAATGAAATTTGTTTTGCCATTTTACTATGCTTTTACTCCATTAATAGATTAAACAATAGCCATGATATCTGCTTCGCGCATGATCAAATACTCACCGCCTTCGTACTTGAATTCGGTGCCACTGTACTTGCCATACAACACAGTATCGCCAACATTTACCGTCATTGGCTCGTCCTTCTTACCAGGACCAACGGCCACAACAGTGCCTTTTTGAGGTTTCTCTTGCGCTGTATCAGGAATAATAATTCCAGACGCAGTCGTAGTTTCCGCAGCTGCAGGTTCCACGATCACTCGGTCAGCTAGCGGTCGAATGTTTAAATCTGCCATGATTTGAGTTATTTAATTATTGTTTGACGCATCAATACATGAAATTCTGTGCCAAGGTTAAATTCGTGTCATCCTGTCACCGACCGCATATCTGCGTGCGAAAAATTGACATAAAAGCATAAAAAAACCCGCACAGCAACTGCCATGCGGGCTTGTTTTATGTGCTAAAAACGCTTCTTATTCTACGCTCTCAGGCATACCTTCAACAGGTGCCTCCTCTGCAGGAGCATCTGCCGGTGCTGCGGGCATGCTTGGCTGGAATGGAAGTGCATCCTCTACCTGCTCTTGCAAAATAGTATCCTGCTCTTCGACCGTTTCAGTGCTCACCATGTTCATACCGATGACCAATACGAACAAAGCGATGACCAGAGTCCAAGTTGCCTTGTCCAAGAAATCTGTAGTTTTCTTCACGCCACCTAGCATTTGAGGGCTATCGCCACCAAAGGCTGAGCTAAGACCACCTCCTTTTGGGTTTTGAACCAAAATGACCAAAACCAACAATATGGAGACCACAACAATCAGGATGGTAAACAATGCTGTCATTACTTCTTATGTTTCTTAATTTCTCTAATTCGGTCGGCAAAGAAACCACTTTTTTCCGGGTATTTCAAACTTAAAACCTCGTAAGCGTTGATTGCCTTATCCCAAAGCGCCTGCTTTAGATAAATCTCTGCCAATGTTTCGGTTACAAACTTCCCTTGGTCGTCCGAAGGCAAGTGGAACACGTCTATTTTTCCATCCTTCTTCGGCGCGGGGAATTTGGGCAATTCGCTGATGATCGTCTTCACATCTTTCGGCGCGCTACGTACTACTTTTTTGGGCTCTCCGTCCGAGAAATCAGCCGTTAACCACTCCATGAATGACGCTTTTTCGCTAAAAGGCATTTCCCTTACCTCAAGTTTTTTCTCAATAGACGCAGCTTCCGATTTCGTCGCCTTTTCAATCTTCGGCTTCGGAGTTTTCGGAGCTTTTATAGACTTCTCGGGGGCAGGCTTGGATTTTTCTTCAACAGGTTTCTCATCAGCCAGTTTCTCCTCGACAGAAACAGTTTGAGCTGGTTCTACGCCCTCTGTAACTCTCCTCGCCTTTTTTAGTCGGTTCAGCGGACACTTTCGAAGGATGTTGCTTCAACTCTGGTGCTGCAACCTCAGCAGGCTTTTTCTCTTCCGTGGTACTCGTAGGAATTTCCTCCCCGCGCAACGCACGTGAGCGCAATATCGCCTTGCGTACTGCCTCTGGCAAATGACTTAAATCTTCTTGAGATGATGCAGCTTTTGCAGGAGTAGCTTTCGGTTTTGGGGTGTCCAATTTTACCGGCTCCTTCACCTCCTGCTCAGGTTTCACGGGCTCGGGAACATTCGCCGATGCCTCTGCCTTCACCTCCGTCATAGGCTTTACCTCTTCAGACTTTTGGGCCGCCGCCTGCTTTTTCTCTGTCTTAGGCGTTGCAGGTTCCGCCGCTTTCTCAACTTTTGCCTTCACCGGCTCCACAGCCTTTTTCTCCGGAGCTTTGGCCGCCACCTCAACTTCTTCCACCTTGCCCGTTTCGGCCACCTCGGTAAAATCTACCACCGGCACCTCCTTCGCGCTCTCCATGCCCGGGATCGGCATATCGTGAAATTCTTTCAGAGCCGCACGGTTCGGCGTGGCGATGGCCGCTCGTTTAATCTGACCCGGCAGCAAATAGCTCTCCTTCTTCTGCAATGCCTTCATGTACAACGCATGCAACGGAGCCGCATATGGAAAATCATCCACCGCCTGCTTTAGGCCAATCAAATCCTCCGAAGTAATCTGCTCCGGATGCTTGAACAAGGTGTTGATTTTTTTTGCGTTCATTTACCAATTCGCGATGGCTCTATTCAGCACATCTTCTCGTAATTCTTTGATGATTTCTGCAGCCAATTCGTTTTCAATATCGGAAAAATTGAGGTCCGCATCGTAGGGACGAGAACGACTAAACCGAGCATTGAAATTATTCTCTGGGGCCAATTCGTTGATGAACTCCACCTGCACACTTATAGTGAACAGCATCTGAGCCACCTCACTGGGACCTCGCGCCGCCTGCGGCCGCAAACTGTATTCGTTTATTTCGCCGCTGATATACATGTCGGCCGGCCCCTGAACGAGCTCCAGCGGCGTCTGCTGCACAAAAATATCTTTGATCGCTTCGGTCACCCACTGCGACGCCTCCGGATTCACAATCTGTGCATTATTATCGAAAAAGTCCACCTGCATCGTCTTCGCATCCCCGACATTACCTCCCGTAAAGCTGTACCCGCCTTTGCAGGAAGGCAGCGCCAACGCGAGAAATAGGATGGATATGCGGCAGAATTGGACCATTATTCTAGATTATATTGTTTGATCTTGCGATACAAGGTACGTTCAGAAATGCCCAATTCCTTCGCGGCAACCTTCCGCTTTCCATTAGACTTTTCCAACGCCTTCTTAATCAACTCCACTTCCTTGTCCACTAAGCTCAAATTTTCAATCTCAATGGTATTCTCATCCTCGTTGAAATCCTCGTACTGCTCGTGATCCACGAAAGTCACCGCCCCGTCCGACGGACTGTACTCGCCCGTAATCTTGGGATACTCGCGCTGCATGCCCTCGTAAATACCCTCGCCCGAAGCCACCGCATTTTTCAATGCATTGATTTCCGCGCGCATTTCAAACAACAGCTTGTACAAAGCCTCACGCTCCTTAGCGAAATCAGCATTAGATAGGTTATCATCACTGAGGCGCGAATTGGCCAACGCAGGTAAATTAGAGGCATCTACTTGAGGTAAATATGCCTTCAATATATCCTTACCCACTAGTCGCGAGGTCTCAATTACACTCATCTGCTCCGCCAGGTTGCGCAATTGACGAATGTTTCCTGGCCATCGGTATTGCTCAAGTAATCGAACCGCTTCATCGTCCAAACGCACCGGCGGCAAGTGGTATTTATTGGCGAAATCCGCCGCAAACTTTCGGAACAACAAATGGATATCCGCCGGGCGCTCTCGCAATGGCGGCAAGTTGATTTCCACCGTGTTCAATCTGTAGTACAAATCCTCACGGAATTTGCCATTCTTGATTGCCTCGAGCATGCCCACATTCGTGGCTCCAACGACGCGAACATCAATCTTGTTGGCGCGAGACGATCCCACTCGGATGAACTCCCCCGTTTCCAACACGCGAAGTAATCGCACTTGTGAAGGCATGGGTAATTCACCCACTTCGTCCAAAAAGATGGTGCCGCCGTCGGCTTCTTCGAAGTACCCTTTACGGGCGCCGGTGGCGCCCGTAAAAGCGCCTTTCTCGTGCCCAAAGAGTTCCGAATCTATGGTTCCCTCAGGAATGGCACCACAGTTCACCGCGATGTACGGTGCATGCTTGCGGTGGCTCAATCCGTGAATGATTTTTGGGATGGACTCTTTACCCACCCCACTCTCTCCGGTGACCAAGACACTGATGTCGGTCGGCGCCACACGCACAGCTTTCTCCAAGGCGCGGTCCAACAATGGACTTACCCCGATGATGCCGAAGCGTTGTTTGATGCTTTTGATATCAGACATTGGTAGTGTATTAAAGTTTATTCGAAGACTACAGTACCAATCAAGGTCGCTGCCGTACATCTATCTATTTTCACTTTTACAAAATCGCCCGGTTGGAAGTCGTGGCGATCGAATACCACCACACTGTTGGTGTCGGTACGACCAAATAATTGGTCCTCACGCTTCTTAGACGTGCCCTCTACCAATACCTCGTAGGTATTGCCCACCATGGCTTCGTGGCGCAAGAGTGAGTGTTTATTTTGCAACTGGATGATCTCGTTCAATCGGCGCTTTTTCACCTCAAGAGGGATATCATCTTCCAATTTTCTCGCCGCATACGTATTCGGGCGCTCGCTGTAGAAGAACATGTAACCAAAATCATATTGCACATATTCCATCAAGCTCAACGTCTCTTGGTGGTCTTCCTCCGTTTCCGTAGGGAAGCCCGCAATCATATCATGCGAAATAGCACACCCAGGAATGATTCGGCGAATGCGGTCGATCAGCGCAAAGTACTCCTCTCTGTTGTGCCCACGGTTCATCAATTCCAAGATGCGAGACGATCCACTTTGCACTGGCAAATGGATGTAGTTACAGATGTTCTTGTACTTCGCAATGGTCTCGAGCACATCGTCTCGCATATCCTGCGGGTTCGACGTGGAGAATCGGATGCGCATGTGCGGCACTGCCTCGGCAACCATCGCCATGAGGTCCGCGAAATGCACCGCGCTGGCCTTGGCCAAATCCGACGCCTTATCAAAGTCCTTCTTGAGTCCGCCGCCGTACCACAAGTAGCTGTCGACGTTCTGTCCCAAGAGGGTAATTTCTTTATAGCCCTGGCTCGCAAGGTCCAATGCCTCGTCTACGATGGTTTGTGGGTTTCTCGAACGCTCGCGTCCACGGGTAAACGGCACTACACAGAAGGTACACATGTTATCACAACCACGAGTGATGGAAATAAAGGCACTTACGCCATTTCCGCCCAAGCGAACCGGTTCAATATCGTCGTAGGTCTCTTCCTTGCTCAGGATTACATTGACCGCCTTACGACCGCCATCGAGCTCCTCCAAAAGATTCGGGAGATCGCGGTAGGCATCTGGTCCTACAACCAAGTCAACCAATTTTTCTTCTTCCAACAACTTTCCCTTCACGCGCTCCGCCATACAGCCCAACACGCCTATTTTCATGTCCGGGTTGGTTTTCTTGTGGCCGTTGAAATGCGCCAATCTGTTGCGAACGGTTTGTTCGGCTTTATCGCGAATCGAACAAGTGTTCAACAACACTAAATCCGCCTCAGCCGCATCTTGAGTGGTCGTATAGCCTTCTTTCGCCAATACTGAAGCGACGATTTCGCTATCTGAAAAGTTCATTTGGCAACCGTAAGACTCTATATAGAGCTTCTTGGTGCCGTTGGGATTGTTGGTCTCGTGGACCGTGCCATCATGCTCGTGTGGGTTCTTATCGCCCTCAGCATAGAGACCCCTTCCGCTTGCGCGTTTTGTTTTTGCTTCCATAAATCTATTCGCTCAAAACTTTACTTTCTCTTGCGATGGTTCAAAGATACATCGGTATACTGACAATTTGTCCGATTAGTAAAAATCTATTACGTAGTAATAAGGAAAAAGTTCACAGGCAGAACATATATAAGGTGTTGCATCCCATTAAAAATTGGTTTTTACTTTGCGGCAAAATTCAACCCTTATCCACATTATGGCCAACAACCTCGTCATTGTAGAGTCACCGGCGAAAGCCAAAACCATCCAGAAATACCTTGGAAGCGATTTCACGGTAATGTCTTCATACGGTCACATTCGCGACCTGTGTGATAAAGGGATGGCCATCGACATCGAAAACGAATTCACTCCAGAATATTGCGTGTCGAAAGACAAGAAAACCCTGGTTAAGGAATTGAAGGCCGCTGCGAAGAAAGCCGAAAAAGTTTGGCTCGCATCGGATGAGGACCGCGAGGGAGAAGCCATTGCTTGGCACCTGAGCGAAGCCCTAGAATTAAAGGAAGAAAATACCGAGCGTATTGTTTTCAACGAAATCACTAAAACCGCCATCCTGCGTGCGGTAGAGAATCCTCGAAAGATCAACAAAGAATTGGTCGATGCACAACAAGCGCGTCGCGTACTGGATCGATTGGTAGGGTACGAATTGAGCCCTGTATTGTGGAAGAGCATCAAACGCGGATTGAGCGCCGGTCGTGTGCAAAGTGTGGCCGTGCGATTGATTGTGGAGAAGGAGCGCGAAATTGAGGCGCATACCCCTGAAGCATCCTTTAAAGTCAGTGGAATCTTCACAGACGGTAGCATCTCATTCAAAGCAGATATTAGCAACGGATTCCCTACTCAAGAGGCTGCACAGAGCTTTTTACAAAATTGCGCTGGGGCCAATTTCACCGTCGAGAGCGTAGAAATGCGCCCTGGCAAACGAAGCCCTGCCGCCCCGTTCACTACCTCTACCCTCCAACAGGAAGCGAGTAGAAAATTGGGCTACAGCGTGAGTCAAACCATGACCCTCGCCCAACGCCTATACGAAGCCGGGCACATCACTTACATGAGAACGGACAGCTTTAACTTGAGCAACGATGCCATCACTGGAATCGCCCAGCACGTTGAGGCACATTTCGGTCCTGAATACCATCAGGTACGCAAATTCAGCACCAAGAGCAAGGGCGCGCAGGAGGCACACGAGGCCATCCGCCCGACCAATTTCTCTAAGACCATCGCCGGTGCCGACGACAGACAAAAGCGTCTCTATGATTTAATCTACAAGCGCACCATCGCCTCTCAAATGGCGGATGCAAAATTGGAGAACACGACCATTAAATTGGCCAATGAAAATGCTCCTTCTGCAGAGCGCTTCACTGCCCGCGGCCAAGTGATCACATTCGACGGATTCATCAAAGTATATACCGAAGGCACTGACGACGAAAACGCAGAGACCGTAGACGGCCAATTACCTGCTGTAAAAGAAGGTGACCGCCTTTCTTACACTGGGATTACTGCCACACAACGCTTCACCAAGCACACCCCGCGATACACCGAAGCGGCACTCGTAAAGAAACTTGAAGAACTCGGTATTGGACGTCCTTCGACCTACGCACCGACCATCTCAACCATCCAAAAGCGAGACTACGTGATCAAGGATAGCCTAGAAGGCAACCAACGCGATTACCAAGTCCTTACGCTCAACGCCGCCGGCCTGTCCGCAGCCACTGCCACAGAAACCTACGGCGCAGATAAAAACAAACTTTTCCCTACCGACATCGGCCGAGTAGTGACTGATTTCCTCACTGAGCATTACAAGCTCATCATGGACTACCAGTTCACCGCGAAAGCCGAGCAAAACTTCGATACCATCGCAGAAGGTCAAGTACGCTGGCAGGATTCTATCCAGGATTTCTACAGCCAATTCCACCCGCTCATCGAGCAAGCCCCACAAGGCGGCAAGGCCTCACGCCTGCTCGGTGAAGAGCCGGGCACTGGCGAACCGGTTTACGTAAAACTCGCTCGTTTTGGGTTTGTATTCCAGATTGGTGATGGTGACGAGGAGACCAAGCCTCGATTTAAAAAACTCCCACCGAACGTAGGATTCTATGATGCCACATTGGAAATGGCCCTTCGTGAAGAGGTTCTTCCTCGTACCGTAGGAACCTACAAGGATCTTGAAATTAAAGCCAATGTAGGTCGTTACGGTCCGTATGTGATGTGGAACAAGAAATTCTACAGCTTGACCGAGGATACTCCTGAGGAGGTTAGCTTAGTCAAAGCCATCCAAGTCATTGAGGAAAAAGAAGCCGGTGCTGCGAATAACATCATTGCAG
>JAURAE010000059.1 GCA_030829675.1 Schleiferiaceae bacterium | reverse complement strand
CGCTTTCTTCTTCAATAGTAAATGGAGGCGTCTTCGCCGCATTGAGCACCTTTAGCTTAGCGCTCTTAATCTCCACATCACCCGTAGGCATGTTCGCGTTCTTGCTGTGGCGTTCAATGACCTCGCCTTCGATCTGTACGACCCATTCACGACCTAGCTTTCTCGCTTCTTGCAATAAGGCTGGGTCCCATTCTTCATTAAACGCAACTTGTGTAATGCCGTAGCGGTCGCGCAAATCCAAAAAGGTCATCCCGCCCAATTCTCTCGAGCGTTGTACCCAACCTGCCAAGGTTACTGTTTGTCCGATGTGAGATGCGCGCAATTCGCCGCACGTGTGTGATCTGTACATGACTTACTTCTTTGAACGGCAAAAATAGCCAAACTTGTGGGGCAAATCCCTATTTTGCATGGAAGATGCTATCTATGAACGATCATGAGAAATTTATGCGTGCCGCCATCGCGGAAGCCCGCATTGCCGCTGAGGTTGGCGAAGTTCCAGTCGGAGCGGTGCTCGTGGCTGGAGGTAAAATTATCGCGCGCACACACAATCTCACCGAACGCTTAATCGATGTCACTGCCCATGCGGAAATTCAAGCAATCACTGCGGCTAGCAGTTACTTGGCATCCAAATACCTTAGCAAATGCACTTTGTATGTGACCCTTGAACCCTGCCCCATGTGTGCAGGCGCCTTGTTCTGGTCACAGATCGGCACTGTCGTATACGGCGCTTCTGATGAAAAGAGAGGCTTTGCCTTACACGGAGGTGCCCTACATCCTAAAACAAAGATCATCGCCGGCATTCTCGCAAAAGAATGTGGCCAAATCATGAGCGATTTCTTCGCCGCCAAACGCAAATAACATGGTTCTAAGCACCTTCGACACCGTCGTCCTCATTGCTTTATTGGTCCTCACTATTTCAGTAGGCCTGTACTTCGGCCGTAGTAAAAAGAAAAGTCTGAGCGAATACTTCCTCGGCGGACGAAATCTTCCATGGTACATCGCAGGGATCTCCATGATTGCGACCACCTTCGCGGCAGATACCCCACTAGCAGTAACTGAACTAGTGGGACAATACGGAATCAGCGGAAACTGGTTGTGGTGGAACCTCCTCGCAGGTGGTATGCTCACCACCGTTTTCTTTGCCCGATTATGGCGCAGAAGTGGCCTAACCACAGAGGTTGAATTCATCGAGTTCCGTTACTCCGGACGTCCCGCAGCCATCCTGCGTGGTTTTAAATCCATCTACCTCGGCGCCTTCATGAACGTGCTCATCATGGGCTGGGTCAACGTGGCTATGATTACTTTGCTTCAAGGCTTTTTCGGCATCAGCGAACAAGAAGCATTCTTGTGGACCGGAGCCGCTCTTCTTGGAGTGGTCCTATACGTTAGCGTGAGCGGTCTAAAAGGGGTAGTTTATACCGATGTATTCCAATTCATTTTAGCAATGACCGGGTCCATCACCCTAGCCATATATGTCCTTCGCTCACCTGAAGTTGGAGGATTGAGTGGCCTCAAAAACAGCTTGCCTGAGGAGACGTTTAGTTTTCTGCCGAAAGTAGGTAATGAGGGTGATTCAGGGCAAACTTACCAAATGGGATTAGCCTCATTTTTAGCATTTTTTGGAATGGTATGGTGGACCTCTTGGTATCCTGGAGCGGAACCAGGTGGTGGCGGCTACAGTGCACAGCGCATGCTTTCCACCAAGGACGAAAGATCTTCTTTCTTGGCCAGCGCATTATTTCAGATTGGGCATTACGCCTTACGTCCGTGGCCTTGGATTATTGTCGCCCTCAGTGCCATCGCCCTGTACGGTAATGGCGGGGACCTCAGCGGCACCACTCCTGATTTTATTACTTACGAATGTATGACCGGCCAATTGAATTGCGAGCCACTTACGGCCACACAGCAGGTCGAATACCAAAAATGGTTGGTACAATGGGAGCCTATATACGAGGACCGATTAGCCGAAGCCCTTAAATATCAACGCGATTACCGCTTTGGCTACATTTTCATCATGCGCGACTTCCTGCCCAAGGGAGTCTTAGGTATGCTACTGGCTTCTTTATTCGCCGCCTATATGTCGACCATGTCTACCCAGCTGAATTGGGGGACCTCCTATCTGGTGAACGACTTTTACTTGCGATTCATTTCACCCAACGCAAAGCGCAGAAAGAGCTTGAGAATGTCAAGGATATTGACCGTAGTACTTGCAGTCTTCGGCTTATTCGTTACCCACCTTATGGACAGCATCGCTGGGGTATGGCAATTCATCATGGAATGTGGTGCCGGACTAGGGTTAGTGTTGATTTTAAGATGGTATTGGTGGCGTATTAATGCTTGGACTGAAATCGTCGCAACCGTTGCACCATTCCTCGCCTACGCTATTGCGCATTATGGTCTAGCCTGGGCCTTTCCAAATTCCTTTTTCTTCACCGTCGCCTTCACAACTGCGGCTTGGATTACTGCGATGTATTTAACCTCGCCAGAATCTCATGCCACTTTGGTAGAGTTCTACCAAACCGTACGCCCAGGTGGTGCATGGAAACCGGTAGCTTGGAAGGTGGAGCACAATGAAGGTGATGCGCCACCGTCTACGTTGCGATTGCTCGCGTACTGGCTGTTCGGTATTGCAGCAGTATATGGCGCACTCTTCGGAGTTGGAGCCCTGCTGTTTGGATAAAAAAATCCCCGATGCCTGTTGTCACCGGGGATTCGCTATGTTCAAACGCTTAGAGATTAGTCCAACGTACGTTTTACTTCTACCATTTCGTAAGCTTCTACGATGTCGCCTACTTTGATATCGTTGAAATTCGCAATGTTCAAACCACATTCAAAGCCTTGACGAACTTCTTTTACGTCGTCTTTAAATCGCTTCAACGAGCCTAGTTTTCCGGTATATACTACCACACCGTCGCGAATGATTCTGACATCGTGGTTGCGCTCTATGGTACCGTCGGTCACCATACAGCCTGCGATAGTACCCACCTTGGAAATCTTGAAGGTCTCGCGAATTTCTGCAGTACCCTTAATCTCTTCTTTGATCTCTGCGCTCAACATGCCTTCCATGGCATCTTTTACCTCGTTGATCGCGTCGTAAATGATCGAGTACATTCGGATTTCCACTTCTTCCTTCTCTGCCAACTTACGGGCTTGTGCTGATGGACGAACTTGGAACCCTACTACGATAGCATCTGATGCCGTGGCCAATAGGATATCGCTCTCTGAAATTTGACCCACACCCTTGTGAATGATGTTGACCTGAATCTCTTCTGTCGTCAATTTTTGCAATGAATCTGAAAGTGCTTCTACTGAACCATCCACATCTCCTTTCAAGATGATGTTCAACTCCTTGAAGTCTCCCACTTGTAGACGACGACCGATCTCTTCGAGGGTCATCTTCTTCTGAGAACGCACACTCTGTTCGCGCTGCAACTGCAAACGCTTGGCTGCAATTTGCTTCGCTTCTTTCTCGTCGTCCATCACGATGAAACGATCACCAGAGGTCGGCGCCCCATCCAAACCCAAAAGGTTCACTGGTGCAGAAGGACCCGCAACTTTGATACGGTTGCCACGCTCGTCAAGCATTGCTTTGACTTTACCGCTGTACTGTCCCGCCAATACGTAATCACCCACTTTTAGGGTACCGGATTGGATCAATGCCGTACACATGTATCCGCGACCCTTATCCAGGGAGGCTTCTACTACTGTACCACTTGCATTCTTATCTGGGTTGGCTTTCAAGTCCAGCATTTCCGCTTCCAACAATACTTTGTCAAGCAGTTCTTCTACGTTCAAACCTGTTTTCGCAGAGATGTCCATAGACTGAATCTGTCCACCCCAATCTTCTACGAGCAAGTTTAATTGGGCCAATTGCTCTTTAATCTTATCCGGATTAGCTACCTCGCGATCTACCTTGTTGATTGCAAATACAATAGGTACACCAGCCGCTTGAGCATGAGAAATGGCCTCCTTCGTTTGTGGCATCACGGCATCATCCGCAGCCACGACGATAATGGCGATATCTGTTACCTGAGCACCACGGGCACGCATGGCCGTAAAGGCTTCGTGACCTGGAGTATCCAAGAACGTGATCGTTTGACCGGTATGAACTTTGACACTATAGGCACCGATGTGCTGGGTAATACCCCCTGCTTCACCGGCAATGACATTCGCCTTGCGGATGTAATCCAATAGTGACGTCTTTCCATGGTCAACGTGTCCCATTACCGTTACAATAGGTGAACGAGGTTTCAAATCCTCTTCATTGTCCTCTTCTTCGAGGAACGATTCCGTGACCTCTTCGTCGGTAAAGTTTACGCTGAAACCAAATTCCTCAGCAACCATCTCGAGCATTTCAGCATCTAGCCTTTGGTTCATGGTCACCATGACTCCAACGCTCATTAATGAAGCAATAACGTCGTTGACACTTGCTTCCATCATGTTGGCCAGCTCCGTCACAGTTACAAATTCTGTAACCTTCAATACTTTGCTGTCTTCTGCTGCTTGAATGTCTGCGAGCTCCTCTTTTTCACGACGTTCCGCACGCTTGTCACGACGAATCTTCGCTCCCTTGTTCTTCTTACCTGAAGTAAGCTTTTCAAGGGTTTCTTTGATTTGCTTTTGGATGTCTTCGTCGCTTAATTCCTGTTTCTGAAGCACAGGTTGATTGCGGCGCCCTTTTCCTGGTCCTTGACCTTTGTTTTGGTTCGCTGTACGATTGCCCCTTGCTTTAGGATCAGCCTGAGCTTGGGTAGCTCCGCTAGGTCCCTGCTTCTTGATGCGTACACGCTTCTTCTTTTCACCTTTGGGCTTCTCAACGGGCAACTCGATTTTTTGGCCGGTAAACTTAGGACCGTCGATCTTTACATACTTTGTTTTGATATCGGTTTCTTGTTTTGGGGCTTCCTCTTTAGGCGCTTGGGGCTTCGCTTTTTGAGCTACTGCGGGATTGCCAGCAGATTTCTTGGGCGATTCTACCGGCACCTTAACTTCCTTGGGAGCTTGAGTCTCCTTTGGGGCCTCTTTTTTCTTCGGCTTGGCAGCGTCGAGATCAATTTTACCCAAAACTTTAGGTCCCTTTGTCTCTTCCTTTGGAGCTTCTTCTTCCTTAGCCGCGGGCGTTTCTTCCTTCACCGGCTCAGGTGTTGGAGCAGGAGCAGGAACCTCCTCCGCCACTGGGGCTGGAGCGGGCGGCTCCACTGCTGGAGCTGGACTTTCCTCGGTGCCTCCGCGCAATAGATCCTTTTCTTCCTTCACCTGGGCACTAACAGCCTCTGAACGCTTTTTGCGAGCAAGGTCATCCGCGAATGCCGTCATCAAAACCTCGTACTGTTCGTCCGTGATTTTATGGTTACGGTTATTGGGAATTTCATGGCCGTGTTTGGCCAATTCCTCTACCGCCCGGTCTAGGGAGATGTTGAGCTCTTTTGTTGCTTTACTTAATCTGACGCTACTCATAGAGTGTCTTTAGGTATATTCTTATTCTTCGCCCTCGAATTCTTGCGAAAGGACTTTGATGACGTGGTCTGCGGTTTCTTCCTCTAGGTCGGCACGAGAGATCAAATCCTCACGGCTCAACTTCAAGACGCTCTTCGCAGTATCACATCCAATTTTCTTCAATTCATCTATAACCCATCCTTCGATTTCATCGCTGAATTGGTCTAGTTCGATATCATCTTCTATTTCAATATCATCGCGATAAACGTCGATTTCCATATCGACAAGTTTACTTGCCAAACGAATGTTCGTACCTCCACGACCGATGGCCAAGCTGACTTGATCAGGTGCTAAGAAAGCTTCCACACGACGTGCATCTTCATCGATATTCAATGAAGTCACTTTCGCTGGGCTTAAAGCACGCTGGATGTACAGTTGCAAATTATTCGTGTAGTTGATCACATCAATGTTCTCGTTGCGTAATTCGCGAACGATACTGTGAATACGCGACCCTTTCATACCCACACAAGCACCTACTGGATCGATGCGATCGTCGTAGGACTCTACAGCTACTTTCGCTTTCTCACCTGGGATACGCACCACACCTTTTATGGTAATCAATCCGTCGTAAACCTCAGGGATTTCTTGCTCGAACAACTTCGCCAAGAAACGCTCGTCCGTACGAGACATGATTACCACAGGTTTGGTTCCGCGGAATACTACTTCCTTAACTACCGCGCGGATAGGATCTCCCTTGCGGAAAAACTCGCGTTCTCCGATCATTTGATCTTTAGGTAGGATCAATTCATTTCCTTCGTCGTCATATACGATCACCTCACGATGACGAACGTGGTGTACTTCACCGGTGATGATTTCACCTTCCAAATCTTTGTAGCGCTTGAACAGTTCTGAACTGTCGTGCTCCTGAATGCGGCTCACCAAGTTTTGACGGAAAGCCAAAATGAATCGACGTCCTAAATCAATCAATTTTACCTCCTCCGAAACTTCTTCACCTACTTCATAATCCGGCTCGATTTTCAAGGCAGCGCTGAGTTCAATTTCCATGTTCTCGTCTTCCACTTCACCGTCTTCAACTACAGTGCGGTTGCGCCAAATCTCTAAATCCCCTTTATCCGGGTTTACAATGACATCAAAATTCTCATCGGTCTCGTACTTCTTGCGAAGTTGGTTACGGAAGGCCTCCTCAATAAAGGCCATCAACGTTACTCTGTCGATATTTTTCTCCTCTTTAAACGCGAGGAAGCTTTCAATAATCGCCTGGTTTTCCATTGTATATCCTAATAATAATAAGGTCTATTTAAACTTGATCGCCACCTTAGCTTCGGTGATGTCCGCAAATGCGATCGTCAAGGAAGTGGCAGGATCTTTTTTCTTTACTCCTGGGATACTCAAAGTGATGTTCTCTTCCATTACCTCGACCAAATCTCCTTCAGCTTGACGGTCCTGGAATTTCACCTTCAGTGTTCGTCCCACATTCTTTTTGTATTGACGCCAAATCTTGAGTGGATTGTTCAAATCCGGGCTGCTCACGGTCAGGTTGAAATCTTCCACATCTCGGTCCAATTCCGCTTCAATCTTGCGATTAATCATTTTAATCTGATCAATCGACAAACCTTCGTCAGCATCGGCATACACCACAATCACATTGTTCGGCTTGAGCTCAACGTCCACCAAAAAGGCGTCATTTGCTTCCGTGGCCGCGAGTGCGATTTCTTCAATTTTGCGCTGTTCCATCAGTGGTATTCAATAAAAGAGGGGCCCGAAGCCCCCCTTTTGCAATCCAAAAAGTTTTGGCAAATATAGGCAATAATTTAATTAACAGACCTTGTTAATAAAGCAGAAGGCAGAAATAACTACATTCGAGTCTCAAATGAGAAATTTTTCCTGAATGTCTTTAAAATACCAGGAATTAGTATCTTTCGCTCACGCTTACACACACTACCATGGATCCCAATCATATCAGGATTCTTTTGATTGACGATCAACCTATTGTCCGTAATGGCATTAAGACCATGTTGGAGAAGGGTGATTTCACTGATATTAACTTCAGCATTACTGAGGCCAATACCAGCTCGGACGCAAAGTATATGTTGCGGGCCAATTCCTATGACCTAATCATCCTTGATTACGAACTGAGCGAGGTCGATGGAGCCACGCTTTGTCGACAAATCTTGTCGGATTACCCCCATATCAGAGTTTTGACGCTTTCGAGCATGAATAATGCAGATATAGCGCAAGAAATGCTGAAGGCCGGTGCGCGCGGGTTTGTTTTGAAAACGGTCGAAGCCCACGGCCTTGTTCGGGCCATTAAGACCATTACTCAAGGCAAATTGTTTTTCACCGAGCACCTTGCCAACGCACTGATCGAGAAATGCATTTTAGGTAAAAACCTTATTGGTATTGGTGGGGATCATCCTGCGGTTGCAAAACTCAGCAAGCGCGAAAAAGAGATTGTTGGAATGATTTGTGACCAATTAACC
>JAURAE010000058.1 GCA_030829675.1 Schleiferiaceae bacterium | reverse complement strand
AGGTATTATCTACATGCTGAAGCTGGGCCACATGGTGGATGATAAGATGCACGCTCGTTCTATTGGTCCTTACTCATTGATTACGCAGCAACCGTTAGGTGGTAAAGCACAGTTCGGTGGTCAGCGTTTCGGTGAGATGGAGGTTTGGGCATTGGAGGCCTTTGGTGCTGCCAATATCCTACGTGAAATCTTGACTGTGAAGTCAGATGATGTAGTGGGTCGCGCTAAGACTTACGAGAGCATTGTCAAAGGTGAGCGTATGCCTCAACCAGGTATTCCTGAGTCGTTCAACGTATTGTTGCACGAATTGAAAGGATTGGGACTTAAAGTAACATTGGACTAATAAATGAATAATCCCTAAGGGCTTCGGCCCTTGGGTTTTAATACAATCGCATTATGGCTCTTAGAAAAAGCGATAAAAACACAAGTAGTGCTTTCAGCAAGATTACTATCTCGTTGAGTGCACCAGAAACCATCCTTGAGAGTAGTCACGGAGAGGTTTTGAAACCAGAAACAATCAACTACCGTACGCACAAACCAGAGCGTGATGGTCTCTTCTGTGAGCGTATTTTCGGTCCTGTAAAGGATTACGAGTGTGCTTGTGGTAAGTATAAGCGTATCCGTTACAAGGGTATTGTTTGTGACCGATGTGGTGTTGAGGTGACTGAAAAGAAGGTACGTCGTGACCGTGTGGGACACATCTCTTTGGTGGTTCCGGTGGTTCATATTTGGTACTTCCGTTCGTTGCCGAACAAAATTGGTTATCTATTAGGGCTTCCGTCGAAGAAGCTAGATATGATCATCTACTACGAGCGTTATGTGGTTATTCAAGCCGGTAATGCCGTAGATAATGAGGGTAATCCATTGACGCACATGCAGTTCTTGACTGAGGACGAGTATTTGGATGCAATGGAGCGTCTACCAATTGAAAATCAATACTTGGAGGATAGTGATCCTAACAAGTTCATCGCGAAAATGGGTGCGGAAGCAGTACAAGCGCTTTTGGGACAATTGGACCTAGATTCTCTATCCTACGAATTGCGCCACAAGGCCAATACTGAAACTTCTCAGCAGCGTAAGCAAGAGGCTTTAAAGCGTTTATCCGTAGTAGAGAGCTTGCGCGATGCAAATTCACGTATTGAGAATAACCCACAATGGATGGTGATGAGTGTGATTCCAGTGATTCCGCCAGAATTACGTCCATTGGTGCCGCTAGACGGTGGTCGTTTTGCGACTTCAGATTTGAACGATTTATATCGTCGTGTAATTATCCGTAACAACCGTTTGAAGCGTCTTCTTGAAATCAAGGCACCAGAGGTGATCTTGAGAAATGAAAAGCGTATGCTTCAAGAATCTGTAGACAGTCTCTTCGACAACACTCGTAAGTCGTCTGCAGTGAAGACAGAAAGCAATCGTCCTTTGAAATCACTTTCAGATTCATTGAAAGGTAAGCAAGGTCGTTTCCGTCAAAACCTTTTGGGTAAGCGTGTGGATTACTCGGCTCGTTCGGTAATCGTCGTTGGTCCAGAATTGAAACTACACGAATGTGGTCTTCCTAAGAATATGGCGGCAGAGCTTTACAAGCCGTTCATCGTACGTAAGTTGATTGAGCGTGGCATAGTGAAGACCGTGAAGTCAGGGAAGAAGATCATCGATCGTCGTGACCCAGTAGTTTGGGACATCCTAGAAAACGTGATGAAAGGTCATCCGGTACTATTGAACCGTGCACCGACGCTACACCGTTTGGGTATCCAAGCATTCCAGCCGAAGCTTATCGAGGGTAAGGCAATCCAATTGCACCCGCTAGCATGTACGGCATTTAACGCGGATTTCGATGGTGACCAGATGGCGGTTCACTTGCCTTTGGGGCCAGCAGCTATTTTGGAAGCTCAAATCCTCATGTTGGCGTCACACAACATTTTGAACCCAGCAAACGGTTCTCCTATTCAGGTTCCTTCTCAGGATATGGTTTTGGGTCTGTACTACATGACCAAGCCAATGAAGAATACAGCTGAGATGCCAGTTCGTGGTGAAGGCATGGTATTCTATTCTCCAGAAGAGGTGGAAATCGCTTTGAATGAAGGTGCAGTAGATCTCCACGCCTTGATCAAAATCAAAGGTCGCGTAGAGCAAGAAGATGGATCTATGAAAATGGAATTCATCGAAACTACCGTTGGTCGTGTATTGTTCAACCAGGCTGTTCCTGCTAAGGTACCTTTCATCAATGAGGTATTGACTAAAAAGGCATTGCGTGGAATTATCGCGAATGTCTTGAAGAAGACAGACGTTCCTTCTACAGCAAAGTTCTTGGATGATATCAAGTCTATGGGTTACGGACGAGCATTCCGTGGCGGTCTATCGTTCTCTTTGAACGATATCCGTATTCCAGATGCGAAGGCAACATTGATTGCAGAAGCTTCAGAAGAAGTGGATGGCATCTTTGCATCGTACAACATGGGGCTTATCACCAATAACGAACGGTACAACCAGGTTATTGACGTTTGGACCAACACCAACGCTCGCTTGACGCAAGCTGCGATGAATACCTTGATCAACGACCGTCAAGGGTTTAACCCAATTTATATGATGCTTGATTCAGGAGCGCGTGGTTCTAAAGAGCAGATTCGTCAGCTCTCTGGTATGCGTGGTTTGATGGCCAAGCCTCAAAAATCAGGTTCTTCGGGTGGTGAGATTATTGAGAACCCTATTATCTCCAACTTTAAGGAAGGTCTATCCATTCTTGAGTACTTTATCTCTACTCACGGTGCACGTAAAGGTCTAGCCGATACAGCATTGAAAACGGCAGATGCGGGTTACTTGACTCGTCGTCTGCATGATGTAGCGCAAGATGTTGTCGTAAATGAGGACGATTGTGGTACGCTTCGTGGTCTTGAGGTGAGTGCATTGAAGAAGAGTGAAGAAATCGTTGAGTCGTTAGCTGAGCGTATTATTGGTCGCGTTTGTTTAGAGGATATCATCGATCCTTTGACGGATGAAGTATATGTTGCTGCAGGTGATTTAATCACTGAAGACATTGCCAATCGAATTGATGCTTCTCCAATTGAAGTAGTAGAAGTTCGTTCACCACTGACATGTGGTAGCAAGCGAGGTATTTGTGCGAAATGTTACGGCACTAACTTGGCAACGAATAAGATGGCACAGATGGGAGATAGTGCAGGAGTTATTGCTGCGCAGTCGATCGGTGAGCCTGGTACACAGTTGACGCTACGTACCTTCCACGTTGGGGGTACTGCAGGTAACGTATCGGAAGAGAACAAGATCCTAGCGAAATTTGACGGTAAAGTTGAATTAGAAGATGTTCGTACAGTAGAAGGCGAAAACGGTGAGAACATCGTCATTGGTCGTACTGGTGAGATGCGTTTGATCGATGTGAAGACTGGTCGTACAGTGATGACCAACAACATTCCTTACGGTGGTATTTTAAAAGTAAAAGACGGTGCCAAGCTCAAGAAGGGCGACGAAATCGTTCAGTGGGATCCTTATAACGCTGTAATCATTGCTGAGTCTGCGGGTAAGATTTCATACAAAGACATCATCCAGGGTACTACTTACAAGGTTGAGATTGATGAGCAAACTGGTTTCCAGGATAAAGTAATTTCGGAAAACCGTAACCGTAAGTTGATTCCTACTATCCAAGTAGTGGATACTGATGGTAACGAGTTGAAACACTACACATTGCCAGTAGGTGCTCACTTGATGGTAGAAGAAGGTGAAGAGATTGCAGCTGGTAAGATTCTTGTTAAGATTGCTCGTAAGAGTGCGAAGGCAGGGGATATTACCGGTGGTCTTCCACGTGTAACGGAATTGTTCGAAGCACGTAATCCATCGAACCCAGCAGTTGTTGCTGCCATCGACGGTATCGTGAGCTATGGTAAGATCAAGCGTGGTAACCGCGAAATCATCATCGAAAGCCGTACTGGTGAGGTGAAGAAGTACTTGATCAACTTGAGCAAGCAGATCCTAGTTCAGGAGAATGACTTCGTGAAAGCAGGTACACCACTTTCAGACGGTTCGATCACTCCAGCAGATATCTTGAATATTAAAGGCCCTACAGCAGTTCAAGCATATTTGGTAAATGAAATCCAAGAAGTTTACCGTTTGCAAGGGGTGAAAATCAACGATAAGCACTTCGAAGTGATTGTTCGTCAGATGATGCGTAAGGTTCAAATTCAAGATCCGGGAGATACCTTGTTCTTGGAAGGTAACTTAGAGCATGCGATAGACTTCATGGAAGAAAACGATAGAATCTTCGGAATGAAGGTTGTGGAGAACGCTGGTGATAGTAGCAACTTGAAAGAGGGGCAAATCATCACTGCTCGTGATTTACGTGATGAAAACAGCATCTTGATCCGTGAGGATAAGGCGTTGGTTGAAGCGCGTGATGCACGTCCAGCAACGGCTTCACCGGTACTTCAAGGTATTACTCGTGCATCATTGCAGACAAAATCATTCATCTCTGCAGCATCGTTCCAAGAAACGACTAAGGTGTTGAATGAGGCAGCTGTAAATGCTAAAGAGGATACACTAGAAGGTTTGAAAGAAAACGTTATTGTGGGTCACTTGATCCCTGCAGGTACAGGTTTGAAGAAATACCGCTCAACAGTGGTAGGTTCTCAAGAAGAGTACGAGAAGATGCAGGAGACAATGGCTGCTGACGTAGAATAATTAGGCAATGGCAGAACAGAATAACGAACAACAGCAAATCAACATTGAGTTGAGCGAAGAAATGGCACAAGGTGTGTATAGCAACTTGGTCGCTATCAATCACAGCCCTACGGAGTTTGTGTTGGACTTTATTCAAATGATGCCGGGCGTTCCTAAAGCGAAAGTTCAGTCGCGAGTGATTCTAACTCCAGAGCATGCGAAGCGTTTGCTTCAAGCGCTGGGTGAGAATGTGGCTAGATACGAGCAGAACTTTGGGAATGTTCAGACCCACGAGCCTCCACAAGTTCCTTTGAATTTTGGCGGACCTACAGGTCAAGCTTAAGAATTTCGATAGAAATATGAACCCTCGGCCTCGCCGAGGGTTTTTTATTTGTGACTATAATGAGAGTGATGAAGAATTGGATATTAAGTGCGGTATTGCTGTGCGCAATTGCTTCGAATGGGCAGATTTATCAGGGGTCTACTCAGCTAGGTACTACCATGAGTTTGGACATTACCTTGAATACCAACATGGATAGTGTGAGTATGGAATTCAGTGGTCCTTCAAGTGGTTATTATGCTGTAGGTTTTGGAGGCACGAGTATGACTAATACCTATACGGTGGTGGTCAATGCTAACGGAACTGTACAAGAGCGTAAGCTGGGCAATCATCAAGGCGGAAACGTACTCAGCGCTTCAGTAGCGTATAGTGCAGTGGTTGCAGGTGGTGTGAGGACAGCTTATATAGAACGTGCTAGGGCGGGTGCCTCCGGTAATCATTATACGTTCTCTTCGAACGGGGGGGCTATAAATCTTATTTGGGCTAAGGGTGGAACCAGTTTCGGGAACCACGGAGGATCGAACAGAGGATTTGCCAGCATTAACTTGGTGGATCAATGCAATTTACCCGTCACAACTCTTGCGACACAGAATATTTGTCCAGGAGATAGTGTTCAGGTGTTTGGGGAATGGATAAGCCAGTCGGGCATATATTACGATTCGCTATCCACACCTCTAGGATGTGATTCAATAGTTCAGCAAAGTGTTCAGTATACGGCACCTGTTATTAATACTTTACCTTCTTTAAGTATATGCCAAGGCGATAGTATCCAAATTTTCGGAACTTGGGTAACGACTGCAATTACGTTGTATGATTCGTTATCGACACTGGCCGGTTGTGATTCTATAGTCGCTCAAGAGGTTCTCGTAAATAACACTATAAACAACACCATTGGATCCACAGGCTTGTGTGACGGTGATAGCGTATTCTATTTAGATGCATGGCGCACCGATACTGGTACGGTTGTGTACAACGGTGTGACGGCACTGGGATGTGATTCTATGGTGACCGGAAGGGTAGAGTACCTGCCCACAGTGGATACAGGGTCTATTTGGGTAGCACCTTATATTGATGCAAGTTTCTACGTTGGATTGGATACAGGCGCCACCTATTACTGGTTCAACTGTAATACAGGCGCCTTTGTGGATACGACGATGGGCGCAGATACCCTGAACCCGGGCAATGAGTTTTTGCAGGCTCCTGATACAGGATTTTATGCTGCGATTATTGTGAAGCCCGGCTATTGTTCCGATACCTCGGCCTGTTACTATTTCTATATGGAGGTTCCGGAATACGACTATGGGATTTCATTACGCCCCATTCCTACGCACAAGGATTTAGAGATTACGGTGGATAATTTTGCCTCACCTATTGGCTACCAGTTGCTAAGTGTTTCGGGAAGAGTATTAGAAATAGGGCTTTTAAGGTCCAATTCTACACTGCTCGATGTGCGACATTATGCGGCGGGGATGTACCTGCTGCGATTGGACGACGGTCGAACCATGAAGTGGATGAAGGAATAAAAAAGGCGC
This sequence comes from Schleiferiaceae bacterium, assembly GCA_030829675.1. Lineage (GTDB taxonomy): Bacteria > Bacteroidota > Bacteroidia > Flavobacteriales > Schleiferiaceae > UBA10364. Next base: position 1,425 of record JAURAE010000058.1, on the reverse strand, counting down.
CCCTCGGGGCGCCTTTTTTCAAATGCTTATTTCGCGGCGGGCTTGATTCTTAGGGTGAACAAAGCGGCCAAGAGCAATAACACACCGGCAAAGGTGATGGCCTGCCTTGGGTCGTTGTCTAGGAAGTTCTTCAAGATGTACCCAAAGCTGAGGTTTTGAATAATCATTGGAACTACAATCATCATGTTGATGACCCCCATATATACGCCATAGCGCTCCTTTGGGATACTATTGACCACCAGCAAATACGGAATGCCCATCATAGAGGCCCAACCGATACCAAAGCCGGTGATGGCGAAGAACAGGAGGTTCTTGTTTTCGATATGTGGGAAGGCGAGGAATCCGGCTGCTGCGAGCAATAAGGCTCCAGTGTGCACGGCTTTGGCACCATGCTTTTTTGCGAATCCTACGAGAATAAAGGCAGTCAAGAAGGTGACGATATTGTACCAGCCATTGACCAGCCCGGTCCAGCTGACCGCGCGCTCGTAATTTTCCGGGTCGGTGGAAGGGGTGGCGTTCCATACAGAAAGTGCAATGGATTTGGACGAGTTTTGCCAATAACAGAACAGCGCATACCACTGAAATACATAGACCAAGGCCAATTGCCACATGACCTTCGGCATTTCACTAATGGCAGAAAAAATCTCTTTCAACGGACCTAGAACCCCGCTATCATCGGCCTTCATCTTGGCTAGTTCCTCCTCACTCGGCGGGATTTCTTCTACACCGCGCATGCTCCACCAAATCGACCCAATACTGACTACTGCGCCCAGGAAGAAGGAGGCGAATACCCAGGTCGGCAATTTCCCTGTGGTGCCCACAAAGATCATGGGGAAGATGAACAGGCTGAGGTTGCTCAAGGTCTGCCCGAACCCAGTGAAGAAGCTCTGCATTTGAAAGCCCAGGGGCTGCTGTTCTTCGACAAGCGTATCAGCGATAAAGGCACGATACGGCTCCATGGCGGTATTGTTTCCGGCATCAAGAATCCAAAGTAGTCCGGCCGCCATCCATAGGGAGCTGGAGAACGGATATATAATCAGTGCGATGCTACAGATGAGCGCGCCCACAAAGAAATACGGTTTGCGACGTCCCCAACGTGGACTCCAAGTACGATCGCTCATCGCTCCAATGATGGGCTGAACGAGCAATCCGGTCATGGGACCAGCGAGATTTAATAAAGGAATTTCATCCGGACTGGCGCCTAAGAAATCATAAATGGGGTTGACGGCACTTTGTTGCAGCCCGAAGCTGTATTGAATGCCAAAGAATCCCACATTCATATTCAGAATCTGGGAAAAGCTGAGCTTTACTTTACCAAGCATGTGTTGCGTTTTAGAGTGTGGCGATTAGGGGAAGGTCAATGTAATCAATTCTTCCCAAAGTTGCCTCTAGACGGCATTCAAAGCGTCCAAAATGGTTTGAAGT
>JAURAE010000057.1 GCA_030829675.1 Schleiferiaceae bacterium | reverse complement strand
CCTTGGCGATGTTGAATGGCTCGGTTTGAACCCATTCGAGGATGCGGAAACGCTTCTTTCCTTGGATGATGATTGTCGTATTGCCGTCGGGCATTTTGAAACTCTTGACGATTTGGGCCATGGTGCCGATAGGATACACCTCGCTCTGGCTAGGGTCCTCGGTTTCCATGTCCATCTGGGCCACCATACCGACAAATTTATCCTTGTCGCTGATGCTCTTGATCAAGCGTAAGCTTTTGTCGCGGCCGGCGGTAATAGGTGCTACTACCCCAGGGAAGATGACGGTATTGCGCAACGGCAGGATGGGGAGCAGTTCGGGTAATTGGTCATCCCCTATTTCCACTTCTTCATCCGAAGTCATCAATGGAATAAATTCCGTGTTTTCGTCAATAATATCGCTGAATGACAATCTGTCCATATCTCTGTTTCAAAAGGTCGTTAGGGGCCAATTTCCGCGACATGCTGTCACCATTGGCCAAAAAAAGGCCGCTCCATAGGAGGGCCTTATATATGGTTCAAAGGCTGTGCCGAAATTATTGCTCAAAGAAGCCCAAGCTCATTCCGAACTTAAACGTCAAGCTTCCGTCCATGCCATTGCTGTACTCTGGATTGTTCGCCAACCAATCACTTTCGTAGTTGAATCCTTCAATGTTTGAAGCACCGAACCCGTTATAATAGATGCCCAAGTTGTAGAAGCTCTTCAGCGAGCGGCGAATACGCCATCCGAAACCCAAAGCATAGGTGTAGGTATGGCCGGTACCCGGGTACAAAGCAATGCCGTCAGGGTATTGCGCGTTGGTGTTCAAATGCGGCTGGTAGGTCAACGCTCCCGCGCCCACATGCAAAAATGGCGTATGGTGGTTGCGCTGATTGTACTTGCCAAAGGGAATGAAGTGGATGTTCGTGAACAGGTTCACGTTCAAAAGGTCCGTATCTACTTGGTAATCGCGATCGGCATTGCCGTGCAAATTATCGTGGCTATATACACTTCCGTAGTTCACATCCGCCCCTACGCTGAGGATGCTACTAAAGTTGTACTTGAGTTGTGTCCCCAATCCGAAACGCGCTTCTTGAGTAAGGGCGCTCAAGCTTCCGCCGTTCACATCGCCCAAATAGTTTTGGGTCATCCCGTAGGCGCCAAGTTCCAAAAATGCGGTGGCACGCTGTGCCTTCAATCCTGTCGACAACCCTAGGGCAAAGACCGTTAAGGCCAAATATTTTGTGTACTTCATAATCAATCTGAATCCCTCAAAAATACCAATTTATTATCCTCGTTCGAATGTAATTCGTATCCAAGTTCATTAAACGCTTCCAAACCGGAAATGGTATGCACATCGGCCTCCAGCATCCAGCGCACGAAGGCTCCACGGGCTTGTTTGCTAAAGGCGGACACAGATTTTAATTGGCCGTTTTTACGCTGCTTGAAATCCACCGCTATGACCGGTTTTTCCACTGCCTTCCAATCTATGGCCTTGCTGTACTCCCCGCTACAAGCATCCACCACAAAATCCGCATCGCTCTCGTTTACCCATGCCGTCAACACCGGCTTCCAAAGTGCGTATAAATTTTTGGCATTACCTGCGGCCAATTTCGACAACATCTCCAACCTGTACGGCACCACAACCGCATCGGCGTGTACCGCACCGTAGAGCGCGCTTAAGACCACTAAACGCTCTTTAGCGTGCGCCAGCGCGCGCTCACTCAAACTTTCACTATCTAAGAACTTGAAGGCCTCGCCGGAGTAGGCGTGAATGCCCGCCACACCGGGATTCGGATGAAGGTAATGCCTCGGCTCTTTAGACCACATTGCGTGTACTTCAGGCCATAATTTATCGCTGACTTTAAACAGAGCCTTACCGGATTTCTCGGATAATCTTTGAACGGCCGCCACCACTTTTTCAGTTTCCTCGGGAAAAATCAGTGGACGCGGAGCCGAATAGGGATAGGCCGCTTCAGTGCGCATGCCTTTAGAAGGTGAAAGGAGAATCAAGGGTTTGTTCATAGGATAAAAATACATCGTACCCTACCTTTAAGCCCTAAGGCACGGCTTTTGTTTTATTGTAATTGGAAAGATTTCACATGAAAAAATTGGTCCCACTTCTTGCTATAGCACTTCTCCTCAGCGGTTGTCGTGGGGCGCAATACTATTACAAGTCCGGGAACAAATACGCCAAGGTGCACATGCTCAAGGAAAGCGTCACGGCCTACAAGCAAGCCATTGATCGAAAGCCAGGCCGAGTGAAGTACCGCATGGCTATGGATCAGCAAGGAAACGCCCTTCTCGAGGAGCTATACACCAACTATCGCTTTGCCGACGGCAATGATAGCCTGTCTATTTACAAATTTTTGGAGGCTGAAAAGTGGCGCAATTACGTGAAGCCCTACATCAATACAAGTCGCTACGAAGGGTTCTATGATAGAGATTATGCGGACCAATTGGACCGATTCCTCTCTCAAAAATACATCCGTGCTGAAAAGTGGATTCGCATGCGCCAGTTCGACCGCGCACAATCCAACCTAGAAGAAATCAAATCACTCGATCCAAATTACAAGGAGGTGCAAAGCCTTCTGGAATTCAGTGAAGTGGAGCCTATATATGTCGAAGCGTTGGACCTGTTCGAGGGTAACAAATTCCGCGAAGTACACGACCTGCTTCAGCCAATGCTCAAGAAATACTCCAATCAGGAAATGCTTAGAAAGCTTGAGGAGCAGGCCATCGAACGAGGAAAATACCGATTGGGCATCATTTCGGACCCCAACATTACCGGAAGCGAAGCCACCATGTCCGCCGCCCTTCAAAGCGCGGTCATTTCCTTGATCCAGAAAAACGACGATCCCTTCCTTGAATTGCTAGACCGCACCAACTTTGAGATGCTGCAACAAGAGCAAGAAGCCATCATCAACGGAACGACAAACGAAGCCGCCGTTACGCAAGAGTTATTGGCTGCAGATGCCTACCTCAAGGTCATTATCACACACGTTTATGAAAATGAGGGCACGTTGAACCAGCAAACCCGCAGAGGTTGGGAGCGCTACTACGTGACCACAAAAAACGATGAGGGAGAAGAGGTCAAAAAGGCCATGTACAAAAAGGTGACCTACATGGAGTTTACCAAGCAAAATGAGGCGAGCTATGACATGCAATTGGCCATGGTTGAACGCGCTACCTCACGAATCCTGTGGTCCGAAAGTTTCCATCACGAAGACAAAGACGAGATTCATTACGTCGAATTCTCAGGAACGGGCGATCTGTTTTCTGGAGATTGGCGCTACCAAAACAAGGAACATCCAAGCGACCGCCGTAGAAACGACAGCGGGAGCATGAACAGATTAGTCAAAGCCAATAAGCGCATCCAAAGTACCTCGTCCATGCGCAAGGATGCCATCAGCAATTTGGCTCAAAAGGCTGCTGCCCATGTCAATCAACAGAAACTGACCAAAGAATGAGAAACCTCCTTCTACTCTTTAGTGCATTGATCTTGGCCAGTTGTGGCACAAGAAAAAACACCCCTCCGAGCTGGATCAGTGGAAAACCCATAGATGCTACGGGCACTTATGTGTATGGCGTAGGCAGCAGTTACATCAATCCAAACACCGCCTATCAACAAGCCGCTCGTTCCAATGCCTTAGCGGATTTGGCTCAGGAGGTACAAAGCGAGATATACGACGAAACTAAGCTCGTGCAAAAGGAGGATGCCGGGGGCTTTAACAGTGCCTTTGAATCCAATACTACCTCAACCTCTACGCTTCGTCTCGAAGATTATGAACTCGTTGAAAGCTATGCAGATGAGGTTCGCTTTTACACCCTGTACCGTCTAGATCTTCAAGCCTTTTTGAGAAAGAAAGCATTGCAAGATGCCGAGGCCATGGAATGGATCAACGGGAAATTCACAGAAGCTAAGGACGGGCAACTATCGGCACCCGCTCGCTTAAGTGCTCTCATAGATGCCTTAGATAAAGCTCATGATTTTCAGCTCTTCGGGGACATCAAGTTTAAGACCAAGCTCAACGCGAGCGCCACAGAGGCCTTGCGAAATCTTGAGCAATCTATGATTGTTGCCTTGTTTATACCAGAGGAATTAGCCTATCTAGGTTTGCCGACAACCTTTAAGGCGCAATGGCAGTACGTAGGTCGCGATCAAATTCCTTTGACCATCCAATCAAGTTCCGGTCAGTTCATTTTCAAAGAGCAACAGATTAAATGCCTTCATACCGGCAATGAATCTGTGGTTCAACTCACTATCACTTGGGACTGGGATAAGATTCAAAGCAGTCATCTCGCCACCAAAAGTTGGTTGAAAAACAAAAGTCAATGGAACCAAGGCGCGGTGATTAATTTCCAAAAACCCACGCTACAATTGAATTGCCCGGACGAATTAAGAGAAGCTTTGTCGCAGAGCCTATCTCAGTATTTCGCGGTACAAACCGAAGAAGGTGCTAAAATTGGGCTGGAATCAAGAATTGATCTATTCACAGAGACCTCTACCCAAGGCACGCACAAAGTCGTCATAGAGGGAACCTTTATTATGACTGCCATCGAAGAATATGTAGATGTGCTTTGGAAAAGCTCCAATACCATTGACGGTACCGCTATATCAAGTTCGAAAGAACGTGCCATGCAAAGCGCTAAAAACGCATTCATGGAAGATTTCAATTACTTCGTCCTACCCCAACTCCAAAGAAGTTTACACTACTAGGGTATTTACTATGCACGCATAGCAATTTTTTCTATCTTAGAGCTTCGTAAGTCATTTACATGAGGCCCGAAGAAACCTTTGATTTTCGCATTCGCAGATGTTGGATCGCCATGTCCAAGATGTACAACGAACTCGTTAGTGCCAGTGGCATTACCGTATCTGTTGGCTTTGCCTTGTTGAATATCGATGTAAAAGATGGCACTCCTTCGACCGCACTAGGACCAAAAATGGGCATGGAAAGTACTTCACTGAGCCGCTTGCTCAAGAGTATGGAAAGTGCGGGGCTTATTTTCAAAGAAGCCCACCCTGAAGATAAGCGTAGTGTTTTGCTCAAGCTCACACCGCTAGGTCTCGAAAAACGCGATGCGAGTCGTGATGCTGTATTGAAGTTCAATGCGGCCATTTCAGATTCCTTGGGCGATGCACAATCCCAATCCTTTTTTGAGGCCATGGATGTTATTGAACACAATATTGAACTGTTGAGATCTCCAATTCACATCTCTTAGTTCATTTCACGCGCCTTAGCGCAAATACCCAGGCTTTCCCAAGAGCCTATTACAGAGTGAACAAATCGCCGTTATTGATTTTAACGGCGATTTTTTTATTTTTAGGAACCGCACATCTAAACCGCCAACATGATGACTGATAACAAGCATTGTCCTAAATGCCATTCCACGGAATTTGTGAAAAGTGGAATAATTAAAGAGCGACAGCGATTTAAATGCAAATCCTGTAACTATTATTTCACGGTTCAAAAGCTAGGAAAACGTATTGAAGGAGAATATGTAATTAAAGCACTTCAACTCTACCTCGAAGGAATTAGTTTCAGAGAGATAGAACGAATTTTAAACGTTTCACACGTAAGCGTGATGAACTGGGTAAAAACCTACAATATCAAACGACCAAAGACCACGGCCAATGTCCAACCTGAAGTTCAAATCTTGAAGCATAAAGAAGTACTTGCTCTGTTGGGTGACGAAAGTAACCTAGACGATGGAGGGTTATTGGTAACCCCAATGGACAGTAAGTATTTGGTATTGACCTGGAAAAAACGCTACGCAAAAAAGAATACCGAACTCTAAATGAACCACTACTTCATAGACAGCTTCGAGAAATACGAAGAAGCTTACCAAGCCTCAGTAGAAAATCCCGAAGCCTTCTGGGAGAGTATTGCCAATACATTCACTTGGCAAAAGCCGTGGGACAAAACTTTAGAATGGGAGTTCAATACTCCTGATGTAAAGTGGTTCCAGGGCGGTGTTTTGAACATCACAGAGAATTGTTTGGATCGTCACCTCGAGGAGAGAGGCGATGATATTGCCTTGATTTGGGAACCGAATGACCCGAAAGAACAAGAGGTGCGCATGACCTTCACAGAATTGCACGCAGAAGTGTGTCGCTTTGCGAATGTCCTTAAAGCGAAAGGGGTAAAGAAGGGCGATCGTGTGGCTGTATATATGCCCATGGTGCCTGAGCTAACTATTGGGGTGTTGGCCTGTGCTAGAATTGGTGCTGTACACTCTGTGGTATTCGCAGGATTCTCTTCAAACGCCCTTGCCGACCGAATCAACGACAGCCAATGTGTGTGCGTATTGACTTCTGACGGCATGTACCGTGGTGCAAAAGCCTTGCCGGTAAAAACTACGGTAGACGAAGCCTTGAAAAACTGTACTTCTGTAGAGAGCGTGATCGTGGTGAAGCGCGACGGACGCGAGGTAGAAATGATAGAAGGCCGTGACCACTGGTATGCAGAAGCAGCCGCTGAAGTGAGCGCAGATTGTGCTCCTGAGCCTATGGACGCTGAAGATATGCTCTTCATCCTGTACACTTCTGGATCTACAGGTAAGCCTAAGGGTGTCGTTCACACTTGTGGTGGATATATGGTTTATGCCGCTTACAGCTTCCAAAATGTATTCCAATACGAGCGCGGCGATGTATACTGGTGTACGGCCGATGTGGGGTGGATTACGGGCCACAGCTACATCATCTACGGACCACTATTGAACGGTGCGACGACGATGATGTTCGAAGGTGTGCCGACTTTCCCGGATGCAGGTCGTTTCTGGGACGTTTGTGATAAGTATAAAGTGAACCAATTCTACACTGCCCCAACAGCGATTCGCGCTCTAATGGCCTGTGGTGACGAGTTTGTTGAGCGTGCAGATTTGAGCTCTCTCAAGGTCATTGGATCTGTAGGTGAGCCTATTAATGCTGAGGCATGGCACTGGTACGATCAAAAGGTTGGACACGGAAATTGTCCTATCGTAGATACGTGGTGGCAAACCGAAACAGGAGGAATTATGATCTCTGGCCTCGGGGCACACAGCCCTCAACGTCCAACCTATGCAGGCCGTCCACTTCCAGGCATTCAACCCGTACTATTGGACAGCAATGGTCATGAAATTACTGGCGACGGTGTAGAAGGTTACTTGTGCATTAAACATCCCTGGCCGTCTATGTTGCGCACGACATATGGCGATCACGAGCGTTGTAAGAACGTATACTTCAGCAATTACGAGAATCATTACTTTACAGGTGACGGTGCACGTCGCGAGGATGGCATGTTCCGCATCATTGGTCGTGTTGATGATGTAATCAACGTAAGTGGACATAGATTCGGCACTGCGGAGATTGAGAACGCCATCAATGCCTCTTCAGTAGTAACAGAAAGTGCTGTGGTGGGTTATCCGCACGATATTAAAGGTCAAGGCATCTATGCCTATGTGATCCTGGAAGAAGGTAATCACGACAAACATGCAGTTAAAAGTGCAATCTTGAGTACTGTTGTTAAAGAAATTGGCCCCATTGCGAAACCAGATGTCATTCAGATTGTACCTGGCCTACCTAAGACGCGTTCAGGAAAAATCATGCGTAGAATACTTCGGAAAGTCGCTGAAGGAGATACGAGCAATCTCGGGGATACTTCCACATTATTAGACCCAAGCGTGGTGGAAATTATCATTCAGGAGGCGCACTCTTAGATTTATTTGTTACAAAAATAACAATCTGTAATTTTTGAGACTAATCTTGAGCAATTCCCGTTTTCACTGATGGGAACGGATACTTTTGTCGCCCTAATTCAGTAAGAATGACAAGATTTCCATTGCAGAGCGCACCCCAGTGGGTAGAAGAATTTGGCTCTCCCCTGTATGTTTATGATGCGCAAACCATAAGCGCCCAGTACCAACGTATTGCCAACGCTTTCGATCCGAACATCTCCCTCGGCATTCACTATGCGTGCAAGGCCTTGAACAACATCAATGTGCTCAAACTACTTCGCTCCTTAGGCGCAGGGTTG
>JAURAE010000056.1 GCA_030829675.1 Schleiferiaceae bacterium | reverse complement strand
ATCGCCGTTTCATTCTTCACGGTCACCAAGCGGCTCGCCAACTTGCGACGCAAGCTGCTCATCTTCTTACGCGTTTGTCCGCGCTCGCCGTTGCCCGCAGAACCCATCGAAGCTACCGCCTCAATCACATCTGCTTTGGTAATGCGGCCGTCGCGACCTGTGCCTGTGGCCACCTTCGCTCCTGTCTCAGCCATCATCTTAGCTGCTGCTGGAGAGGCTGTTCCCGTGGCGTAGGTGGTTGAAGCCGGCGCGGCAGGTGCTGCTACTGGCTCAGGGTTTGGTGCCGATGCCGCGGGTGCTGCGGCAGCTGCGCCTTCTGGTCTTGCTGCCGAGGTGTCGATCAAACACACCACTTGGCCCACCTCAACGGCGTCGCCCTCTTCGGCTTTCAAGGTGATGATTCCGCTTTCCTCCGCTGGAAGCTCCAACGTCGCTTTATCAGAATCAACTTCAGCAATAGTTTGGTCTTTTTCTACCCAATCTCCATCGCTCACCAACCAGCTGGCAATTTCTACTTCGGTAATGGATTCGCCTGGTGAAGGCACTTTCATTTCTAACATATCCGTAGACTTAAATGCTAAATACTCGTTCAATAGTTTCTCTTTGACGGATGAGGGCCACTTGATGTGATCCACTGGCCGGGGCCGCACTTGGCGCTGGGCTCACCAACGTGAGTTGGATGTGCATCTGCCACAACATGTAGGTCCATGCCCCCATGTTTGCCGGTTCCTCTTGTGCCCAAATGTGCTTTTCAGCATTGGGGTATTTCGCCACCTCCGTCTTGATGGCAAGGTCGTCCAATGGGTATAACTGTTCGATGCGTACGAGCGCGACGTGATCTGCACCTTGTGCTTCGCGTTCTTCCAACAGTTCGTAGTATAGTTTTCCAGAACAGAACACCACTTTAGTGACCTTATCTGGTTGGACATCGTGATCTGGAATAATAGGCTGGAAAGTACCTGTGGCCAATTCTTCCACGCTGCTTACCACCTTCGGGTGACGCAACAAACTCTTCGGCGTCATCACCACCAACGGACGGCGGAAATTCCGCTTTTGTTGACGGCGCAACATATGGAATAAGTTCGCCGGAGTGGTCACGTTTGCCACGGTCATGTTCTCTTGGGCACACAACTGAAGGAATCGTTCCAAGCGCGCCGAACTGTGCTCAGCACCCTGGCCTTCGTAGCCGTGAGGGAGCAACAATACCAAGCCGTTCTGTAACTTCCATTTGTCTTCGGCCGCAGAAAGGAATTGGTCAATCATAATCTGCGCACCGTTCGCAAAATCACCAAACTGCGCTTCCCAGATTGTCAAAGTGTCCGGCGCAGCCATGGCGTAACCGTAGTCGAAGCCCATTACCGCATACTCACTGAGCAACGAGTTGTAGATCGCAAAACGGCCTTCTTTGCCCGGGTATTCGTTCAAGAGGCTCACCTCTTCCTCACTATCCTCCACCTTCAAGATGGCGTGACGGTGCGAGAAGGTTCCGCGCTCTACATCTTCCCCGGAAATGCGAATGTTGAAGTCTTCCGCCAACAGTGAACCGTAGGCCAAAAGCTCAGCAGTACCCCAATCTAGCGCGTTGCGCTCGAATACTTGGGCTGAGCGGTCCTTGATCAGACGCTCGGTCTTCTTCAAGAATTTCTTGCCCTGAGGTAGGGTCGTGATGAATTTAGCAATGTCTTTGAGCTTGTTGATGTCGAAGGTCGTATCCACGGCCTCGAGCATTTGTCCCGGCTTAGCACCCGGGTATTTGTACCACTCCTCCTGCATGAATGGAGTGATCACATTACGCTCAATTTTCTTACTCTCGTCGAAGTCCGTTTCCAACATGGCTTTGAACTCCTCCTGCATCTTCATCACCACTTCCTGAGAAGCCAAGCCCTCAGACATCAATTTCTTCGCGTAAATCTCTCGTGGATTTGGGTGCTTAGAAATGGCCTTGTACAAAAGCGGCTGGGTGAAACGTGGCTCATCTCCTTCATTGTGACCGTACTTGCGGTAACACAACAGGTCGATGAAAATATCTCTATTAAATCGCTGGCGGTATTCCACTGCAAGGCGGACAGCGTGTACCAAGGCTTCAGGATCATCACCGTTCACATGGAGTACCGGTGCCAAGACCACCTTCGCTACGTCCGTACAATAGGTCGACGAACGCGCATCGAGGTAGTTGGTGGTAAATCCAACCTGGTTGTTGATCACAATGTGCAACGTTCCTCCGGTCTTGTAGCCGTCCAACGTCTCCATCTGCACCGTTTCGTACACAATACCCTGCGCAGCAATGGCCGCATCACCATGGATGAGAATAGGCAAAACCTTTTCACATTCCATCGCGTAATCGTTGTTGATCTTCGCACGTGCAATACCCTCAACTACTGGGTCAACCGCCTCAAGGTGTGAGGGGTTTGGGGCCAAGTTCATCTTGACCTGCTTGCCGTCCGAAGTCGTATGGATGGTCGTGTGTCCCAAGTGGTACTTCACATCACCATCAATGGTAATATCGTCAAAGGCCTTGCCTTCAAACTCAGAGAAAATCTGCTTGCGCGGCTTACCAAACACGTTGGTCAACACGTTCAATCGACCGCGGTGTGCCATGCCGAGCACAAACTCTTCTACCCCGTTGCGCGCCGCGTGATTCACCGCCTCGTCCAAGGCCGGGATGAGGCTTTCTGCTCCTTCGATAGAGAAGCGCTTCTGTCCCACAAACTTGGTATTCAAGAACGCCTCGAAACTCACCGCCTGGTTGAGCTTGTGCAAAATCTGCTGCTTTTCCTTCGTATTGAGGTTCGGCTGATTGTCGTTTCTATGGATCCAATGCTTGATCCAGGTGCGGCGTTCCGGATCGCGGATGTAGTTGTACTCCACCCCGATGCTCTGGCAATAAATCTTCTCAAGGTGAGAAATGATTTCGCGAAGGGTCGCCGGGCCACTCAATCCTAGTTCGGTGGCAGCATTGAATTCAGTGTCCAAATCTTCAGAGCTAAGCCCGAAGTTTTCGATGGCCAATGAAGGCTCGTAGGTACGGCGCATGCGCACCGGATTCGTCTTAGTGAACAAGTGGCCGCGTGAGCGGTACCCTTGAATCAAATTCAAGACGTGAAATTCCTTGATGACCTCCTCAGGAACACCGGCACCTTCGAGGTCATCCTCAGTGTAGATTTCTTTCGCAAAGTCGAAACCTTGGAAGAACGCTCTCCAACTGGGCTCTATCTCGTCCGGAGTCTTGAGGTAACGCTCGTATTGCTCGTCAATAAACTCGGCGTGTACGCTACCTAAAAATGAGAATCTATCCATGTAGAATCTTTGGAATTGTACCTCAAAAGTACAACAGAAAATGTGGCTGCAAGGCGCTTTATCGCAATATTGATATACTTCCTTCGCAGACCAAAAAAAAGCCCCTACACTAGGGGCCTCACATTAATATTCTTCTTCGTTCCAGAGGAAGTCTTCCTCGGACGGATAATCCGGCCAAATTTCCTCGATGCTTTCATAGATTTCTTCTTCCTCTTCTTCGATGGCTTGAAGGTTTTCTACTACTTCCAGAGGGGCTCCGGTACGAATGGCATAATCAATAAGCTCATCGCGCGTGGCTGGCCACGGTGCGTCACTCAAATACGATGCTAATTCTAATGTCCAGTACATATGTCTAATTGGTAGTGTTGTTCACTATTCTAAGTCTGCAAAAGTAGTTTTTTACTTCACTTATGCAACACCTTTTTAAAAAATGTAAGTGCTTAATACTTAGGCGTCCAGATTCTGTCCGCTGCCCCTGCGGAAAAATCCATCCAACGGGCCATGACGAATAGGTAATCCGACAATCGATTCAAAAAGGCGGGTATATGGCTGTTGACCTCAGCTGTTTCGGAGAGTGCGACCACCACACGTTCTGCGCGACGACAGACCGTTCTCGCCACATGGCATTGCGCGCTTGAGGCGCATCCGCCGGGCAAGACAAAGTTTTTTAGTTCCGGGAGCTGCTCGTTCCAGCTATCGATCTGCTGTTCTAATCTAGCCACCAATTCCTCGTCCCATGTAGGCATGGGAAATTCCGCATGGCCTTCCAATGCGAGGTGCGAACCCATCGCAAATAATTGGCTTTGAATAGCTTCTGAAAGAGGAAAATGAGCATTTGCCTGCGCTACTAACACGCCCAAATGACTGTTTAGCTCGTCCAATGTACCGTAGGCTTCCAAACGCAATTCGGCTTTCGATACACGGGTTCCGTTTAACAAAGAGGTCTGGCCTCCGTCGCCTGTTTTGGTATAAATTTTCACTGTTTAATATGCTCGTTCTGTACGTCCTTCAACATAATAAATGAAGGAACGGTTCACGACGCGATTTCCGCCCGGGGTAGGATAGTTCCCGCTGAAGTACCAATCGCCCGGGTTTGAAGGGCAACTTTCGTGCAAGTCTTCAATGTCCTGATAGATGATGCTCACCTTCGCCTTCACGCCTTCTGGAGTCAAGATTTGGGCAATCTTATCGCTGATTTCTTGTGCCGTAAATGGCTCGTAAATCTCTTTCACGAAGTTCTGAACCTCAGTATCGGCCATCTGCTCTTGGGCCTTACACTTCTGATACACCTCCTGGATCAATCCTTCTTGACCGCGGTCTTTCAACAGCTCCACTGCAGCTCGGAACGCCACGAAATCACCCATACGCGCCATATCAATGCCATAGCAATCAGGGTAACGAATCTGTGGTGCAGAGGAGGCAATGACGATGTGCTTTGGTTCTAAACGATCGAAAATCTTCAGAATGCTTTGACGCAAGGTGGTTCCGCGAACGATGCTATCGTCGATCACGACTAAATGATCATTGCTAGTCACCGAGCCGTGCGTTATATCGTAGACGTGGCTTACTAAATCATCGCGAGAGCTATCTGCGGTAATAAAGGTGCGCAACTTTACATCCTTCCAAGCTACTTTTTCAACGCGAGGGCGAGTATTCAGGATATCCTGAAGGGCTTCCGGCGTCGGGTTAGTCAGGCCTTGGATTTTTTCAAACTTCAGAGCATTGAAATGATCCTCCATTCCCTTGACCATACCGTAGAAACTGACCTCGGCGGTATTCGGGATGAAGCTCAACACCGTATTTTCTACATCGCCTTCCACCTTATAGAGGATTTTAGGGATGAGTCTACGGCCCAATTCTATGCGCTCGTTATAAATGTCTTTATCGTATCCACGAGAGAAATAAATGCGTTCGAAGGAACAGGCGTTGTATGCCAACGGCTCCTTAATCTGCTCGATGCTCACATCCCCGGCCTTTTTAACCACAATGGCGCAACCTGGTGGCAATTCCTTCACAGCATCGGTCGGCAAGTTCATGGCCGTTTGGATCACCGGACGCTCCGAAGCTACCACGACGATCTCATCATCGTAGTAATAAAAGGTGGGGCGAATTCCTGCGGGATCGCGCAACACGAAGGCATCGCCGTGACCCATCATTCCGGCCATGGCATAACCGCCGTCCCATTTTTTAGAGGCTCGACGCAAAATATCCGCCACGTCTAGACGCTTCGAAATCTCCTCAGTCGCTTGTTTTTTCGTGTAGCCCTCGTCCTTGAGTTGGTAGTACAAATCGTCGTTGGCCTCGTCCAAGAAGTGGCCAATCTTCTCCATAATGGTGATGGTATCTGCCTTTTCTTTAGGATGTTGGCCCAATTCCACTAACTCATTAAAGAGCTCATCTACATTGGTCATGTTGAAGTTCCCCGCTACAATCAAATTGCGCGTTGGCCAGTTGTTCTGGCGCAAGAAGGGGTGACAAGCTTCAATGGTATTACCACCGTAGGTGCCGTAGCGAAGGTGACCTAGGTACACCTCACCGGTAAAGGGCAAGTTTTGCTTCAACCAAGGAACATCCTTGAGTTTCTCCACATCTGATCCCACGCCTTCCGCGATGCGCTTTTGCACTTTGCCGAAAATATCTCCGATGCTGTTGGTATCAACACTGCGGTAACGAGAAATGTAGCGCGTACCCGGTTCTGTGTTGAGTTTAATGTTCGCCAGCCCTGCGCCATCTTGTCCGCGGTTGCGCTGCTTCTCCATGAGGAGGTACATCTTGTTGAGGCCGTAAAATGCCGTTCCGTATTTCTCTACGTAATATTCAAGAGGCTTTCTAAGACGTACAAATGCGATACCACATTCGTGTTTGATCGGATCACTCATAGAGGGAGATTGTGAAGGTCAAAATTATCGAAAATCCCATGACAATCCCACGCTTTTTTAGCTTAGATAAATTGGCCCAAATCCATATTGAGCCACTCCAGCGCTGCACCGTGCAATAACTTGCCCTTGCGCTCGTGACTCCACGGCATTCCATTGATCAATTTCCCAGGCTCCAACTCGCCAAGCGGGAAAGGATAATCCGTCCCGAGGGCCACGCGATTTTCACCTACCAATGCCACAACATACTCCAGCATCTTCGGGTCGTGAACGAGTGAATCGAGCCAGAATTTGCCCATGTAATCGCGGGGTGCGACGTTATTGTCCACCGCACAAAGGTCTGGGCGCACGTCGAATCCGTGCTGCACTCGGCCCAAGGTTGCGGGGAAGGATCCGCCGCCGTGGGCGAAAGCAACTCGCAACTTTGGCAAGCGCTCAAATACGCCGCCAAAAATCATGGAGCAGATGGCCAGGGAGCTTTCCGCCGGCATACCCACCAACCATGGCAACCAATATTTGGGCATTTTTTCCTTGCTCATCATGTCCCACGGGTGGACGAAGATGGCCATATCTAGGTCTTGACAGGCTTCGAAAATGGGGAAAAGTTCCGGAGCGTCGAGGTTCCAATCGTTGATGTGGGTCCCGATCTCAATGCCTTTGAGGCCGATCTCTTTGCAACGGCGCAACTCTTGGATGGCCAAATCTGGCGCCTGCATGGGCAGGGTGCCTAGACCGACAAAACGGTCGGGGTAGCGGTGGCAGATGTCGGCGATATGGTCGTTGAGGAATTGGCTCACCTCGAGGGTGTGCTCGGGCTTGGCCCAGTAGCTGAACATGACCGGAACGGTGGACAATACTTGGACGTCGACGTGATGGTGGCCACATTCTTTGATGCGGGCCTCAGGCGACCAGCAATTATCTTCTATCTCACGGAAGAATTCGCCGTCCTTGAGCATGCGCGCACGACAAGGGACGTGGTGGTCGAGGTTAATGAAACCGCCATAGCCAAAGCGCTCGCGAAAGTTCGGGATGTGCTCGGGCAAGATGTGCGTATGGATATCTACCGTGAAGTTTCTCGAGGTAATCTCACACATATTATACGAATCTAGGGTCGGTCTCCATCACATGTCCACATTCGGAACAGGTGCGGTGTTCTTCAGATCCGTAATATTCTTTGAAGCGGGGCAAGAAATCTGTTTCGATGTTTTTAAGCTCGAAGTAGGTTTCGTGCAGCTTGTTGTTACAGTTGTCGCAGTACCACAACAACCCGTCGGTGAAGCCACGTCCCTCGCGGATGCGTTCTACCACTAAGCCGATGCTGCCCTCGTGTCGCACTGGGCTGTGCGGGGTGTTGGCCGGAACGGTCATCATATCGCCAGGTCCTAAATGGAGTTCGTGGGCCTCGCCGTCGACTTGGACTTTGACCGTGATATTTCCTTCGAGCTGGTAGAAGAATTCTTCCGTTTCGTTGTAATGGTAATCTTTTCGGGCATTTGGGCCGGCCACGACCATCACAATGTAGTCGTCGCTCTCTGGCGTCAAATTTTTGTTGGCCACTGGTGGTTTGAGCAGGTCTCTATTCTCTGCCAACCACTTCTGAAAATTGAAAGGCTTTGGTACCGACATGGCTGTTTGCTTTGAGGTGTGAATTTAAGAAAATTGGACCCGAAATCATCGCCTCTTCCTGCCTTATATTCGTAGGGAGAGAACAGAAGCTATGAAAATCCAGAATTATATCGGTGGCCAATTCCTTGAACCCGCTAGCGGCCAAACCCTTACCAACACCAACCCGGCCACGGGCGAAGCCTATGGCACCATCCCTCGATCGGATGCGAAAGACGTGGAGTTGGCGGTGGAGGCGGCTCGGGAGGCATTCCCGGGGTGGAGGGGTTTATCA
>JAURAE010000055.1 GCA_030829675.1 Schleiferiaceae bacterium | reverse complement strand
TCTTCGCTGCTGCACTCTTGGTGCAATGTGGTACGAAGGAGCCCTACACCGACCACTCCCGCGATCTTCAGGATGAATTTCAAGCCATCACTGAGATCTTGGTGCACGATATTTTCTCTCCGCCAGTAGCGGCCCGAGTATATGCTTATACGGCTACTGCCGCCTATGAGGTCGTGGCACAAAGCCGGTCAGATTACCGCTCCCTAGCCGGGCAGTTCCATGATTTCCCAGCCATGCCGGCCGCACCTCAAGCAGAAGGGTATGTGCCGGAGGTAGCGGCGCTACACGCCGCAGGAATCGTAGGCAAGGCCTTGGTCTTTTCGGAGGACCGCATGGAATCACATATGGAGGGGTTGATGGCAAAATTGGCCGAACACCATGGTCAAGAAGCCGTTGAACTCTCGCAAGAATACGGGGCCACCGTCGCTGCCGCTGTGCTGCAATGGGCGAAGGGCGACAACTACAACCAAAGCCGTACGTTCACAAAGTATACCATCAACGACGATCCGATGCGTTGGAAGCCGACGCCGCCGGACTACATGGACGGTATTGAGCCGCATTGGCGCAACATTCGCACGTTAGTAATGGACAGCGCTCAGATGTTCAAGCCGGTGCCGCCTCCAACTCCAAGCCTGGACACAGCGTCCAAATTCTATAAGGACCTCATGCAGGTCTACAATATTCGCAACAACATCACCGACGAGCAGGTGGAAATCGCGCAGTTCTGGGATTGTAACCCTTATGTGAGCGTGCACCGCGGACATGTCATGTTGGCGACCAAAAAGATTACCCCAGGGGGGCACTGGATCGGGATCACCGGTATTGCTTGCCGCAAAGCTCAGGCAGATTTTGCTCAGACGGCCAATGCGTATTTGCGCGCTTCTGTCGGGTTGTTTGACGGGTTTATTTCTTGTTGGGACGAGAAATACAGATCGGAATTGGTCCGTCCAGAGACCTTGATTAACGAGCATTTTGATGAGAATTGGACCCCGCTACTTCAAACGCCTCCGTTCCCTGAATATACCTCTGGGCACAGTGTGATTTCGGGCGCAGCGGGAACCATGCTTACTGGGGTTTTTGGCGAGAACTTCGCCTTCCAAGACTCTACCGAGCGCCCTTATGGACTGCCGGATCGCTCCTACCCGAGCTTCATTGCCGCCTCCGATGAGGCCGCTATTTCACGCCTTTATGGAGGTATACACTACATGCCTGCCATTGAGATCGGCGTGGTACAAGGGCGTTCGCTAGGCGCTCATATCGACAGCACTTTGATTACCTACGCCGGAAATGAATAAACCGTTTAAATGGGCATTGCACATCAACTTCTTTGTCTTTGCCATCCTTCTGAATAGCGTCGGGATTGTCATCCTGAAAAGCATCAATAATTATGGCATTACCGAAGTGCACGCGAGCACGCTCGAGCTCTTCAAAGACATGCCTATTGCCATCATCAGCTTCGCCTTCGCGAGCTTTATTCCGCGCATGGGCTACAAAAAGGTCATGCTCATAGCCTTGAGTATTGTGTCGTTGGGCTTGTTGCAGATGTATTTGGGCAACAGTTTCGTTTCCGCGCAAATTCTCTTCGCTATTGTAGGCTGTACCTTCGCTTTAATCAAGGTCAGCGTCTATGGCGCTATCGGCCTAGTAACCTCGGGCGAGCAGGAGCATAATTCACTCATGAGCACCATTGAAGGAACGTTCATGTTTGGAGTGGCCCTTGCCTACTTCCTGTTCCCGGCGTTCAACAATCCCGAGGATCCCAATGCTTGGCTGAACGTCTACCTAGTATTGTTGGGATTGGTGCTGCTCGCAGGTGCGTTCATGGTCCGCATTCCAGAACTGCCAAAGGTGGCCTCTGAAAACACCTTGGCTCAAGAATTTCAGGCCATGCTAGGGCTCATCGTAAAGCTCTTGGTCATCGTCTTTGTCGTCTCAGCCTTCCTTTATGTGATGGCGGAACAAGGTATCATGACTTGGCTTCCTACCTTCAATGAGAAGGTGCTGAACCTCAGCGAAGACAACAGCATTCGCATGGCGAGTATTTTGGCCATTACCCTTGGGGTAGGGCGCATTATTGGCGGGAAGCTCACCGAACGTTTCCATTGGAGCGCGGTCTTGTCCGTGGCCATTGTTGGCGCCATGTTGCTGGTTGCCTTTGTATTGCCGCAAGCCTTGGATGCCGAAGTCGCTGCAGGCGGCGCGCGCATTCTTGGACTTCCTGTAATTGCCTTCATCTTCCCCTTGGTTGGATTGTTTATCGCTCCTATTTATCCCCTGCTCAATAGCGTTGTACTCAGCGCCCTGCCGAAGAACATGCACAGCCCCATGACGGGTTTGATCGTCTTGTTCTCTGCCACTGGCGGTACCCTTGGTTCGCGCATCACCGCGTACTTCTTTGAGCATCTCGGGGGCGGAGCCTTCTATTTTACTTTGGTGCCGATGACCTTGTTGTTGGTAGCGGTGTTCCTGCTCAAACGATTGACTTCACAACCCCATGCATAGAATTGACCGCGATCTCAAAGAGCTCTTTGTCGCGCTGCACACCTCCGGGATTTGGCACGACGAGAAAGCCCTTTCTGACGCTGTGTTGAAGCATGCCCCAGAAGCCATTCTCGCGGCTTATGAGGCTGAAAAAGACGCTTCGGATTTTGATTTGGAGCAGTTCTTCCACGCGCATTTTGATTTTGCTGAGGATGCTGCCGTTGATTTTGTGGCCAATTCCTCTAGAACTCCAGAAGAGCATATAGACGCGCTGTGGCCTTATCTGCACAAAAGCAGGGATGTGGCCGAGCGATCGTCAAAAATCCCGCTACCGTACAGCTATGTGGTTCCAGGGGGCAGGTTCCAAGAGGTCTACTATTGGGACAGTTATTTCACACAGATTGGACTCATAGTTTCGGGCAAGATGTCGTGGGTCGCAGATCTAGTGGCAAATTTTGATTACCTCATTCAAACCTTGGGTCATGTCCCCAATGGCAACCGCACGTATTACGAAAGCCGCAGTCAACCGCCCTTCTTTGCATTGATGGTTGACGGACTAGCGCAAGCCTCGGAAAACCCCGATGCCGTTTACGCCAAACACTTGGACGCCTTGAAAAAAGAGCTTGCTTTTTGGAGCGCGCCAGAGCGTACGCGTGAGGGCTTGACGCGTTATTACGATAGGGAGAATGGGCCGCGGGTGGAGATGTTTGGGACGGATCTGGAATGGTTATCACACGCGGAACAACGCCCAGAATTTTTCCGTCACCTGAGGGCGGCTTGTGAGAGCGGTTGGGATTTCTCCTCACGGTGGTTTGAGCAAGGAAAAGGGTTAGAGAGCATAGAAACGCTGGATTTGTGTCCGGTAGATTTGAACTGTCTGCTCTATTTCTTGGAGGAATTGTTGGGTAGAATTACCGGTGAAAAGGAGTATGTGGAGGCCGCGCAGCGGAGAAAATTGGCCATTCAAGAAAAAATGTTTGACCCCGAAAAAGGGTTCTTTGATTGGCAGTGGAGTGAGGATCGATTAAGATGTGAACATACATCCGCAGCCATGATGTACCCCTTGTTTTTAGGAGTGGCTACTGAGGCGCAAGCTGAAGTGGTTGTGGCGCAAATGAACATCCACTTGCTTCAGGCGGGCGGCATTACTACTACCCCAGTGTTTTCGGGACAGCAATGGGACGCCCCGAACGGATGGGCGCCGTTGCAATGGGTCGCTTTTGAGGGACTCAGAAAGTATGGGTACGACAAGGAAGCCCGTGAGGTGGGGGAGCGTTGGTTGCGCACTTGCGAGGTGGTATATGAGGCCCAAGGCAAGTTTGTCGAGAAGTACAATGTCTACGAGCCTGAGAACCTCAGCGCCGGTGGCGAATACGATCTACAAGACGGCTTCGGCTGGAGCAACGGCGTGTATTTGGCCATGAAGGCCGCACTTAAATAATAAGCCCCGGGCGAACCCAGGGCTTATCGGCTTTACATACAGCTTCTGTGATAAAGCTACTATTCGGTTATGGGGTGAAGGATGGCACCAAAGCCACCGCCCGACGCTACTCTGATGTTTAGCGCTTCTTCACCGGTTAAGGTGATGGTTTCAATAGTTACTGCGTAGGGGTTGGTTTCCCAATCTGCGTCATCTGCATCTCTATAGATTGTGGCTTCATAAGAAGTCCCCGCCTCTAGGAAGTCAAGGTCAATGCTTAGGTCGCGTGCCCCTTCGGCGTTGGCGGCACCAATGTACCAGCTGTCCGAATTTTTGGGCGTGCGTGCCCAAGCCACAAATTGGCCCACCTCCCCAGCTACAGGAATACTGGTTTCCCAATCCACCGCAACATCTTTGATGAACTGCAACCACTCTGGATGCGCTTCGTAGTTTTCAGGTAGATCACACGCCATTTGAATAGGAGAAGGCACGACCAAGTACAATCCAAACTGCTGCCCCACAGTGCTGCGGACGCGGTTTTGACCCATAGGGCCGCTCTTGGTTTCTAACTTAAATACCCCTGGCGTGTAATCCATCGGGCCACTGAGGAATCGAGTAAAGGCCATGGTCGGGATGTGGTCAACATGGTTTCCGCCTTCGATCGACCAAGCGTTGAACTCCTGTCCACGGGCCCCTTCGCGCCCTACCCAGTTTGGCCAAGTACGTTCTAGACCCGTTCCCTTGATCGGCTCGTGGGTGTTCACGGCTACTTGGTAATCGTAGGCCTTGAGCACTGCGCCGTTATAGTGGTTGACCATCCACTGCCCGTGGTGGTATTCGCCCTTAGGAAGCAGTGGGCCTACATAGCCGCTCTTGACTAGGTGAATATCATTGGCCTGCATCAAGGCATAGGCCGTATCCATTTGCTGCTCGTAGGTGCGAGGTGCCGCAGAGGTTTCGTGGTGCATCACCAAGGACACTCCCTTGCTCTGTGCGTATTTCTGTAGTTCGTCTAAATCGTAATCCGGGTATTCGGTTACAAAATCAAAGACTCCTTCACGGTCGTCGAAACCGATCCAGTGCTCCCAACCCGTATTCCAGCCTTCCACCAATACGCCGCTGAACCCATGTTCTGCTGCGAAGTCGATATAGCGTCTTGTGTTTTCATTGGTAGCGCCGTGCTTGCCGTGGTCTTTACCGTCTTGAATCCATGTCCCCATATCTTGGGTCATGCCGTAGTCCCAGGTGCTCTTGCCCATGTGCATTTCCCACCAGATACCTACGTATTTCTGGGGTTGAAACCACTCGGAAATATCGCCCATAATGTTTGGTTCGTTGAGGTCGTACATCAAGTGAGAGGCCAAGAGGTCCGTTGCTTCATCACCGATGATGGCCATGCGCCAAGGGGTTTTAAACGGGGTTGGAATGGTGGCTTTGTTGCCGTCCTCACGACCCACCAAGCTACTCACGAAGCTGTGGTCGCCCGTTTTCAACAGGGTCATGCCGCTGTAATTTACCAATGCCGCCTCGTGAATGCTCATGTGCGTGCCGTTCTCGTACACAAAGGTCACCGGGGTGCTTACACTGTTCTCCACAATATGTGTAGAAGCAAGGTTCGGGTGATTGGCCTTGCTCAACGCATCGATCTCACTAGTCTTTGTGTGGTTGTAGGGGTGCTCATAGATTTCCCAGTCCCCCGGAATCCAATGCGCTGCCGCATCTTCTGTGAGGTTGAACTCCGAGCGCTCGTTGGCCACCACAAGTGAGCCTTCTTTTTGGCTAGGAATGAGGTAGCGAAACGCATAACCGTCGTTTGCTGCACGGAAGGCGATGCCCAGGATGCGTCCGTTTTCAGGTTGAATGAAATTTAGGACCAATTCGTTGTGGTCCGCCACCAACTCCGTCGTTGGCCCCCACTGCATTTCGTAGGCCTCGTTAATGGATTTTACTTCCTTCGAGTACAGCTCAAAGCCGTCGAGGAAATCGTCGGCATTGGCGAAATCAAAACCTAATTTCGAATCCGCAATAACCTCTTCTCCGTTGAATGCAACCGCATAGGTGATCTCACCGGCCGGTGTCAACTCCACCTCTACGGCAACTGCGCCATCGGGACTGGATACACTCCACTCGTTTGAGCTCTCACAACTTGCTACGGCAACTCCTAGGGCTGCCAACATCCACCAATTCTTCATTTTATTGTGGTTTTATGATTCTATAATCTGTACTAATGCTAAAATCTGCATGTTCTTGCAGCGGCGCGATCAGCTCGTGCTCACGTGCCAATACCCTTTGGATGAAATCATCCACGACCTCGCGGTTGCGGGCAATACGGGCCTCTTTGGTATCTTCATAGGTGTGGGTAAAGAAAATCCCTACCTCATCCCCTGCCTTCTCGTGGAGGACATAGGTTCCTTCCACAACAATGGCATCGAGGCCTTCGGTGCTCGCCTCTACCCATTCTTGTTCGTCGCGTTCCCAGTTCATCACCGGAATCTTCTGCGTCGTTTCTAGTCCTTCGATGGCGCTACGAATACATCCGTTGAGCAATTTAAAGTCCACTTCTTGGGGTCCGATCCAACTGAAATCCTCTACGCGCTTATTGTGGTTCTGACGCGGCGGGAGGTGGAAGAAATCGTCTTGAGACAACATCAACACTTTCTTGCCTTGCTCCTCGAGTAATTGGACAATAGCACGTGCTAAGGTCGTTTTGCCACAGCCGCTTTCCCCGCTGATTTTATACACTCGCGAAGGACGCTCGGCCATGATTTCTGCGGCCAAGTTCCGGGCAATACGCACCACCATCTCGCGCTCCGGCTGTTGCGGGCGCTCAAAGATTTGTTTGAACGCGGGCTTGCCTTCACGAGCCGCACAAGCCAACAGGTAAGAGGCTGCCGAGAACCCTAGTTCCCTCACCCCTCCGGGCTTTTGCTCGTGGTAATCAAAGTATTCAGGGAAGGGGTGGTGATCGAGACTCTGCTCGAGCAGCTCTTCATAGCGGTCGAAGATGCCAAATTCCGCTCGGTCTGTGGCCGCCGTCATGGCCGCCGCAAACCCTTGGGTCAATCCCCAAACCCCTCCGTTGTGGAAGTGCCCGGGGTGGTTTTTAAAGTCGTACGCGTAGTTGCTTTGTATATCGGGCCATTGCGGGTCGCCCTCTTCAATAATGGGCCAATGTGCAGGCACCAAACTTTGAGAAAGAGGACCTGCCGACCAACGCTCGAAGACCTTGTTCATGGTAATCTTTGAGGCAGCCCCCACCAGGAAAGAGATGCTCAATCCTAGGGCATCAATGTGGTTGTTCAAGGCGCCCGGCGTAAAGCTCATTAAGATGCGGTCGCCTTCATGGAGCAAGGCTAATTGGCCCTGCTGACTCTTCGTAAACAAACTCGTGGCCTCAGCCGGCTCCCCAAAGAAATGAGACTTTATGGCGAGCAGCACCGTGACCGCTTTCTTGCGATAGCCGTTGTGATTGAACATTCGGCCCGCCTTTTGGAGCATCCAATAGCGCAGCACATTGTTCAGCAGCACATACCCCTCGACAGGATATTCATCGGCCCAATTACTCGAGGCCGGCGAATACATCAAATCCTTGTTGTTGAACTCCCAGGCATGGGCGCGGTACTCAATTACTTCGATGTGATCTTGTACTCGAGCCTTCAAAGCAGGATTCTCCACCGCTTCCAGATAACTCAACGCGGCAATAGCCCACCAAAATGGACTGTCGGTGCGGCCCACTGGCCCGCCATAACTCACCGCGGCAATGGCGTTTTGATCCGAAAAGCTTACGTTGGAAGGGAACACTCCGTGCACCCCCACGGCATCAAGCAAATGACTAATGCTTTGCTCCACCGTTGGATACAGCTCCTTGTGTTCGTGCGCCAACACTGCCAATGCAGCAATCGCGCTATCTCTAGACCACAAACGGGCGTAATTATCCTTGTCCTGGGCCGTGGCAACAAAACCATAGGGTTTGGCACAGCCTTCCAAGACACGCCATGCTTCAGCCATGAGGGCCGAGGTGCGATCCAATTTTTGAATCATTATGGGAGTGAGTTAACTCCCATAAAAATAGCCAAAAAACTATATAAGTGTACTTTTTACACTAAAGCTGGTCCAAAAGGTAGAACAGGGCTGCAATACTGGCCGATCCCATCTCCAAACTGCGGGGGTGTATGGCATCAATTCTGTCGCGCGCGCTGTGGTGAAAATCAAAATAGCGCTGGCTGTCCGGACGGAATCCTATGAAGAAATCGTCGTGGCCGCGCAGCGGGGATAAATCGGCCCCTCC
>JAURAE010000054.1 GCA_030829675.1 Schleiferiaceae bacterium | reverse complement strand
GCGTCAGCGGCATTCGATTGGAAGTGTGTCAAAGTCTAGTGGATCTATACAATAGTGGCGCGCTGCCCGTGATCTACAGCCAGGGCTCTTTAGGAGCCTCGGGGGATTTGGCGCCCTTGGCACATATGAGCTTGCCCTTACTAGGAGAAGGATCGATGTGGTGGAAAGGAGAAATTGTCGAGACGGAGGTTGTCCTCAACGCCCTTGGATCTAACGCGTGGCGCACGCATACCTTGGCCTCAAAAGAGGGGCTGGCCTTACTAAATGGGACCCAATTCATGTCTGCACACGGCATGTTCGCCATGCTACACGCGAGAAGATTGGATTATTTCGCCGATAAAATAGGCGCCTTATCCACGGCCGCCCATGACGGTAGAATAGAACCCTTCACGGCAGGTGTGAATGCCACACGTCCGCAGCCTGGGCAGGTCATGACCGCAAGTCGAATTCACCATTGGTTGAAAGAGGCGCCGATCATGCACAGCCCAAAAACCCACGTGCAGGATCCCTATAGTTTCCGGTGTATGCCACAGGTACACGGCGCCTCTAAAAATGCCTTGATGCACGCCATGCAGGTCATTGGTACCGAGGTGGATGCTGCGACAGATAATCCGGTAGTGTTGGAAGAGGAAGATGCCGTGATCAGTGCCGGTAATTTCCATGGGCAGCCGTTGGCCTTGGTGTTGGATTACGCGGCGTTGGCCTTGCACGAATTAGGCAGTATTTCCGAGCGTCGCACCTATCAATTGATTTCAGGGCGTCGTGGCTTGCCGCCGTTCCTCACCCCAAACCCTGGTTTGAACAGCGGCTTGATGATTGCACAGTATACGGCTGCAGGTATTGTCAGTCAAAATAAACAGTATTGTACACCGGCCTCCGCTGATAGTATCGAGAGTTCGAACGGACAAGAAGACCACGTGAGCATGGGGGCGAATGCAGCCACAAAATTGCTAAAGGTGGTCGACAATTTGTACAGCATTTTAGGAATTGAATTGATCAATGCCGCCCAGGCCGTTGACCTCAGAGGTTGTGATGTAGGGGCGGAGTTGAAGGATTTATTGGACCAATTCCGCCAGCGCGTACCTACGCTCAGTGATGACCGCTACCTCCATCCAGAATTGGTCAAGGCAGCGAACTTCTTAAAGTCCGAGGCGTTGGTAGAAGAAAGCGTACTTTTGTCCCCAAACTAAGACATCCCATGAGCCAAGACCCCTTTAAAGGACTCAGAGAAAAGCTGGAAGAGCGTCCCTGGCCCAACCTATACCTCTTCAAATTCATCGTACCTGCAGATGCGAAGTCCATCGCCGCTACAGAAGCCCTTTTCGACAGCAATGTCGCCCAGGTAGAATTGCGTCAGAGCAAAACCGGAAAGTTCGTATCCGTCAGCGCTAAGGAAATGATGATGGATGTCGACAGCATCATCGCACGCTACGAAAAAGCAGTACAAATCGAAGGATTGATGGCCCTTTAGGTCCAGCCTTCGTATACCCCCAATCCAAAGAGAGCATAGTCGAGTTTCGCCGGATCCTCTGGCGATATAGCTCGTATACAGGTGTCCAATTCCTGTACCGCCTTCCAATCGTTTTGTTTGCGCTCTAAAAGTCCCAAGCTGCGCGCCACCCGTCCGCTATGTACATCTAAGGGTAGGGAAAGAAGTTTTGGACTGACCTCTTCCCACAATCCGAAATCAATGCCTTCGGAATTGGGGCGTGCCATCCAGCGGCTGTACATCACAATGCGCTTGCAGGCGCTTCCACCTTCTGGATCTCCGAAGTGCTTTGCAGCTCGTGCGGGCAGACCATTGCTCAAGAGAAATTTCTTGAAGGCATGAAAGGCGTACCCCAGGTCTTGGCTCTGAGGAGTGAGGTGGACCGCAAAGAATTGGCCAATACTTCCATATTCCCTATACAGCGCTTGTAATCCCATCACAATACCTTGTACATCAACGGCTTGGAAAGTACGGTGCTTGAAACCTTCAAAGGCCTTGAGATCACCTGCCGTGGCCTCCTTGATGAAATTTCCAGGATCTTGGTCCATGCGGTCCATAAGTTCCGTGCTTTTCGCGATAATGGTCTTGCGATTGCCCCAGCTCAGCGTTGCGGCAAGCAAACCGCTTATTTCTATATCCTCTTGGGAAGTAAATCGATGGGGAATTTGAATGGGGTCGTCTTCTACGAAACTTTTGGTCGCGTATTGGGTCGCTTTATCTACGAGAAAAGAAGCTAATTCTTTGGGATCCATTAGGCCAGCATACCGTCGCGCATGGTCCACTTAGTCTTGCCTAATGCCGCCAATGCTTTGTTGTGCGTCACTACCACCACCGTTTGGCCGTGTTTTTCATTGAGCTCTTTCAAAATGGCGTGAACCTCATCCGCGTTTTTGCTGTCCAAGTTTCCCGTCGGTTCGTCGGCCAACAATACATCTGGCGCATTCATCAATGCCCTTGCTATGGCCACACGCTGTTGCTCTCCGCCCGAAAGCTCGCTGGGGTAGTGGTGCAGTCGGTGTCCTACGCCTAGGCGTTCCAAGAGTTCTTTAGCGCGGGCTTCTACCTGTTCGTTATTCTGTTTCCCAAGCCAACTGGGAACCATGACATTGTCCAAGGCATTGAGTTCCGGCAACAGGTTGTGGAACTGAAAGACCAAACCTACACGCTGGTTGCGCCACTGGTTACGTGCGGTTTTGGATAATGAGCTGATTTCCTTTCCTTCGAAGGTGATACTGCCTTCGGAACATTGGTCCAATCCTGCAATGAGGTGCAAGAGCGTACTCTTACCGGCGCCGGAGGCGCCGGAAATGGTGATAAAATCACCTTGCGAAATGGAGGCGGTGATGCCTTTCAGCACATGCGTTTGTCCAAAGCTCTTGTGTATGTTCTCTAGGATGATCATCGATGACGCAAGGTAGTGGATTTGCGCATTTGCGCATAATCTAGGAAATAGACAATGCGAAGGCTAAGGAGTTGGTCCGCTGGCAGGTCTGTAAGGCTCTGCATATTTTGGATGTATCCGAGGGCGGTAGCATCATCAGAATTTGCAATAGAGGCTCGATACAGGAGGTTCATTTCGCGGCCTGGTGCGAACCACAATACATACTTCAAGTCGATGTTGAAGAAGTTGATGCGCAAGTTTGGATCAGTGTAGCTTGAAGAAGGAGTTAGGGAGCCATCTTCATTGAGGTGGAAGGTGGCTTCATTGTCGATGCGATTCCAGCTGTGGCGCAGGTCGAGGCTCAAATAGGAATTGGGCCCAAATAAATATTGCCCCGTGAGCGTTTGTTCTACGTTGCGGCGGTGCCTTCGCGCCATTCCAATGCTGTCCGTACTAAGGGTTTGTGCCCAGCCCACTTGGTGATGGGAAGCCACTTCTACTTCAAATCGAAGATTGAATTGGTCATTGATGCGTCCAATTATTTCCACCTCACCATAGTTTCCGCGGGCACCCCAATCTGCCCATCGCCATTGCCCACCGCGCAATTCATAGGCGAGGGGTTTGCGAAAATCTGTACTGAGCCATGCGTTGTGCCAAAAGGAGGCTGGATTCACTCTATATCGACCCCAAACCCTTGGGTCGAAGTAATCAAACTCTTTAGGACGTACCTCGAGATTATAGCCATAGGCCAAAAAAGATTTTGTCAAGCCAAAGAATCGATATTCTCCATGGATGCGTTCAAATGACGAAGGTGCATAGAGTCTATTGTACTGCATGCGGAGTTGGTGACTGCGTCTGAGGTAAAGGTCGTTGGGCTCAAGGATTTGATGACTGAGTTCTACGCGTTGGTGCACCTTATTTCCGCGACGTTGGAAGCCAAGATCGTTCGGGTCAAAGGTGGGACTGATGAGTTCCATTTGATGCTCCCAACGCCAAGCTCCGGTTTGTTTCCCAGTCTCCCAATACAATGCATTGCCCGAATAATCATCTTCTGTATCGTAGATCATTGATCGGCCCATCGCCCCATTAAAAAAATAGCGGTTATCTAAGAAATTCAAATTTGCCGTGAGTGCGGTGACATTGGCATCCCGGGCATTGCCTTCTTGATTAAATCTGGTGGTGTTGGTATTGATCATTCCCACCGAACTATTGCCTTTGAACCGCTGATCGACGGCAAATACATTGTAGTTGGTCAGGGGCTCGGTGAGGATTTCTACTGCATTCCCCAAGCTATCCGTACCACTGAGGTAATTGGCCGCCGTGATGGCGTTAAGGAATCCCATGCTGAGATTGTTATCAGTTGTTCCCGTGAGTTTTGTGGCATTGAGCATGCGCGTGAAACTCTGTGTGGTATTGCTCAAGTCCCCGAGGTTTGCATTGGTGAAGTTTTTCGGATTTCCCCCAATACGTCGGCTGTAAAAGAGATCGGCCTTATTAAACAGATTCACGCCTTCCGTGAAGAATTGGCGGTTCTCGTCGAACTGCTGCTCGAAGGCTTCAAAATTCACGAACTGCTCATCGAAGGCGACTTGTGAAAAGTCTGGGAGCAAGGTCATGTCCAGTGTAAAGCTTTTGTTGAGTCCTATTTTGATGTCGGCTCCGGCAGCACCGGTAGACCTGCCTTGACCGCTACCATTTTGCAAGTAGGAAGCTGTAGTATTCGGACGTAAACTGATGCGCAGGGGTGGATTAATGACATTAATACCTGTGAGGAGTCCGCTTTGCAAGCTCTCATTATCAAAGTTGCGATCGATGGGGTTCCAACTGTACATCGTGCGGTCGCTTCTTATGCTTCGCTTGATGTTGAATCCCCAAGCTGGAGCTTTTGCTCCCGCACCGCCCTGTGGAATCCGGAGTACCTGGTAGGGGATATACATCTCAAATGACCAGCGGTGTTCTTCTTTGACCACGGCGCTCCACCACACGGCGTTCCAACTGCCGTCTTCATCGTTGCTACTCGTGGCCCGCGAATCTCCTTGCACACCAGCAGCACTGAGGTAGAAGTTGAAGTCATTAGCCCCGTCATTGAAGGGGTTCAGGATGATGTGTATCCAATCTGTATTGGCATTAATGCGGTCTCTAGGGGTCAATTGTGATAAAATGGGGGCTCGATCGTCCTCAAAGGTCCCCGCGAAGTAAATGCCCTCTTGGGTGTAGAAAATGCGTACGTCGCTTCGTATGCTTTCAGGTGTCGGTGTAGCTTCTGGAAAATATTGGTCCATTTCCGCGATGCGCGCACTCGACGCCCAAACGGCCTCGTCAAGCACACCATTAATAGTGACATTTTCAGCATTCAGTTCGGGAACTTCGAGACTTTTTTTCTCGATTTTTTGTGCACTCAGGCCAAGGGCGGCCGAAAGTAGGAGTGTAGTTAGGTGGTATTTGGACATGGACGCAAATATCGTCAATCAAAGGCATATATCATTTAAACAACTTAATCCATAAAAATGGTTCATCGTTCGAAGGCTGTACCCTAAATTTGCGTGCAAATCAAGGAAGATTATGAACCTCCACGAATACCAAGGAAAAGAAATTTTAGCCGGTTACGGCGTACGCATTCAACGCGGTAAAGTTGCCCAAACTCCAGCCGAGGCCGTAGAAGTAGCAAAACAACTCACTGAAGAAACAGGTACCTCTTGGTACGTCGTTAAAGCCCAGGTACATGCAGGTGGCCGAGGTAAAGGTGGTGGTGTAAAGCTTGCCAAAGGCATTGATAAAGTGGAAGAGGTAGCAGATAGCATCATTGGAATGCAACTGGTGACTCCTCAAACTTCTGCAGAAGGGAAGAAAGTACACCAAGTGTTAATCGCTGAGGACGTATACTACCCAGGCGAAAGCGAAACCTCTGAATTCTACATGTCAGTATTGTTGAACCGTTCTACGGGGCGCAACATGATCATGTACTCTACAGAAGGAGGGATGGACATCGAGACTGTGGCAGAGGAAACTCCACATTTGATTTTCACTGAGGAGATTGATCCTAAAGTTGGTTTGACAGGATTCCAAGCACGCAAAGTAGCGTTCAACCTAGGTTTGAGTGGTGCTGCGTTCAAGGATATGACCAAGTTTGTGACGGCGTTGTACCGCGCGTACGAAGGTGCTGATGCATCATTATTCGAGATCAACCCGGTACTAAAGACTTCAGACGATAAAATTTTAGCGGTAGATGCAAAGGTGACCATCGACGACAACGCGTTGTACCGTCATCAAGATATCGCTGCCATGCGCGATACTCGCGAAGAGGATGCCACAGAAGTAGAAGCTGGCGAAGCTGGTTTGAACTTCGTGAAACTTGACGGGAACGTAGGTTGTATGGTAAACGGTGCAGGTCTTGCAATGGCTACTATGGACATCATCAAGATGGCAGGCGGTAACCCAGCAAACTTCCTCGATGTAGGTGGTACTGCGGATGCAGCACGTGTTGAGCAGGCGTTCCGTATCATTTTGCGCGATGAAAATGTGAAAGCGATCCTCGTGAACATCTTCGGTGGTATCGTACGTTGTGACCGCGTTGCACAAGGTGTTGTTGATGCCTACAAGAACATGGGCAACATTAACGTACCCATCATTGTACGTCTTCAAGGAACGAACGCTGAGGAAGCGAAGAAATTGATCGACGAGAGTGGACTAGAAGTGCACAGTGCTATTGCATTGCAAGAAGCAGCTGACTTGGTTCAAGAGTTGGTATAAGTCCAAAGAGATAATCTTAAATTAGCCCCGAGCATCAACGCTCGGGGTTTTTTATGTCCGTAAATTTTGTTTTGGAGTGGAGCGCCACATTGTTGAGTCTCGCCTTTCTCGTAGGCTTGATTCAGCGAAAAGTTTGGGCATGGCCGGCCGGTATCGTAGGTAGTGCACTTTCCGTAGCGCTATTCCTTCGTATAGGTCTTTATGCGGAAATGGGGCTATACACAGTCTATGTAATAATGGGCTTTTACGGCTGGACCCAGTGGAGCGCCCATGCTTCGTCGGATCAAGTTGATTTAGTCAATCTCCACCCGAAAATACAGCGTCTAGCGTGGTTAGGACTTCCCATGGCAGCGCTTTTGGGATGGTCGCTCAACCAACTTCCGGGCGTGAGTTATGCGTATTTTGATGCGTTGACTACGGTCTTTGGATTGTGGGCGACGTGGCAAGAAACCCGACGTATCCGCACCGCTTTTCATTACTGGATTCCGTTGAATATTGCCTCCGTCGTGCTCTATGGCATGAAGGGACTCTGGGTCTACGCAGCCTTGATGGTTATATATTCTATCATGAGCGTGATCGGATTTATACGATGGCGCGAATAAATCAGTTATTTTAGTGGCCAATTCTACAAAGAACACATGCAAGCACAACACTATATCGACCTTGTA
Source organism: Schleiferiaceae bacterium (assembly GCA_030829675.1). Classification (GTDB taxonomy): domain Bacteria; phylum Bacteroidota; class Bacteroidia; order Flavobacteriales; family Schleiferiaceae; genus UBA10364. The sequence continues at coordinate 1,451 of JAURAE010000054.1, read as the reverse complement.
AAGTCCACCTTGGACGCTCTTGACCCTAAAGCCCTAGAGGCTTTAGTGGAAGCTTTCCACACCACCTATGAAAAGGGCGGAAACATCTACACCATGGGTAATGGCGGCTCCGGTGCCTCAGCTTCCCATGCGGCCGGAGATTTCCTAAAAGGCGCCAGCTACGGCCTAGACAAGCGTTTTAGAATGATTTGCTTGAACGACAACCTACCCTCAATGATGGCCATCGCCAATGATATCGGTTGGGAGAGCATTTTCGTAGAGCCGCTCAAGAACTTCCTATCTCCGAATGATTTGGTGATCGGAATTAGTGGTTCTGGAAACAGCAAGAATGTGGTCAATGCCCTAGAATACGCCAACGCTCAAGGCGCTACCACGGTCGCGATGAGCGGTTTCAAAGGCGGAAAAATCTCAGAAATCGCCACCATTAACGTGCATGCGCCAGTCATGGATATGGAAGTCACCGAAGATGTGCACATGGTCATCTTCAATATTGTGAAAAAGCAAATGATGGCCCGATTAATGGGAGATAACCCATCAATGGGAGATACCTACGATCAACGTATTGGCTAATGAAGCGTTTCGCGCTTATTGGTGCAGCGGGTTATATCGCACCACGACATCTTCAAGCCATCCACGAAGTGGGCGGCGTTCTTGTGGCAGCCTATGATCCGAGCGATAGTGTTGGACATCTGGATGCGTACTTCCCAGAAGCTGCGTTTTTCACTGAATTTGAGCGCTTCGATCGCCATTTGAACAAGTTAGCTGAGAGCGGTGAAGCCGTGGAATACATCAGCATTTGTTCTCCTAACTACCTGCACGACAGTCACATTAGATATGCCTTGCGCAATGGAGCGCATTGTATTTGTGAGAAGCCCATCACCTTGCGTCCTTGGAACGTAGAAGGGCTCACGGCCACTGCTCAATCCACCGGCAAGCAAATTTTCACCATCCTTCAACTGCGTTTGCACGAGCAAGTCATTGCGTTGAGGGAGAAGGTGCAAGAAAAATTGGCCACAGATCCTCATTATATTTTCGACGTGGACCTCACCTACATCACCTCGCGAGGCCACTGGTATTACGCCTCATGGAAAGGGGATGAGGAAAAGAGTGGAGGCATTGCCACCAATATTGGCGTGCATTTCTTTGATATGCTCCAATGGATTTTCGGTGCTCCTGAGGTCCAGAAAGTCTATGTGCGCTCGCACGACAGGGCCTCCGGCACGATTCGCTTCAGCAATGCCAACATTCGATGGTTCTTAAGCATCAATGCCCAAACCTTACCTCAAGGTGCCATGGATGCCGGTAAAAAGACCTTCCGCTCATTGACGTTTGATCAATGGTCGTTTGATTTCTCAGAAGGATTTACAGACCTACACACCGCCTCCTATGACCATATTTTGAATGGCGACGGTTTCAGTGAAGTTGATGCGCAAAACGCCATTGCAATGGTT
>JAURAE010000053.1 GCA_030829675.1 Schleiferiaceae bacterium | reverse complement strand
GTTGTTATATGCCTTTTTAGCTGCCGCCAGAGCCTTAAGACCCGCTGCTTCGTCCAATGTTGGGGACTCGCCGAGGTATACTTTATCGGTAGTCCCATTAGCTTTAACAGCCCCCATCGGGCTATATACTTTCTCAAAATCACCGTTCCAAGTGTGGATCTCTCCGCCTACTAGGTACTGGTTCCAGCGAAATGGTTTTGGTGCGTCAAACTCTGCGATAGGATTGTGTTTCGAGCTTGCTTTCATCTTGTTCTCAGTTTATTACCATATATAAGGCGCGGTTCAGGTTTATGTTCACGCCGGGTTAAATGTAAAATAACCCGATTAGAATTGAAGCCCCTGTGATATGCGTTACGAACAGGCGTTGTAAATTGGAGCAAATTCTTCACAAATGAACCTATACCCCATTCACACTGGGAACTTTAAACTCGACGGCGGCGCCATGTTTGGAGTGGTACCCAAAGGCCTGTGGGAGCGCACAAATCCTGCGGATGAACGCAACCTTTGTACTTGGGCCATGCGCTCTTTATTGATTGAAAACGGGGACCAATTAATCCTCGTCGACACCGGCATCGGCAACAAACAAAGCGATAAGTTTTTTAGCCACTACTTCCTTCACGGCGACCACGGCCTAGACGCTTCGCTGGCCGTTCACGGTTTTAATCGCAACGACATCACCGACGTGTTCCTCACACACCTTCACTTTGACCATGTGGGGGGTGCTGTGCAGTGGAACGCCGACCGCACGGGCTACGAACCAGCCTTCAAAAACGCCAATTATTGGACCAACGAGCGCCATTGGAATTGGGCCACCAAACCCAACGCCCGAGAACGCGCTAGCTTCCTATCAGAAAACATTCTGCCCCTCGAAGAAAGTGGGCAACTGAAATTTATCGACGCCCCAGAAAGCGAGCATCGCGTGAGCACACCGCTGGGCTTCGATGTCTTCGTGGTCAACGGCCATACCGACGCACAGATGTGTCCCATCCTACCTTACAAAGGCCAAACGATTGTTTTCATGGCCGATCTTCTGCCTTCCACAGGACATATTCCCCTGCCGTATGTGATGGGCTACGATACTCGGCCACTGCTCACCCTTAACGAACGCACCCGCATCTTTACCGAGGCGGCGGAAAAGGGCTACCATTTATTCCTCGAACACGACGCGTATAATGAAGTTTGTACGTTACAAATGACAGAAAAGGGTCCGCGACTTTTGGACAACGGACGCCTTGATCACTTTTTTGGATAACTCCTACATACAATGAAAAAACTCCTCCTTGCATTTTTTGTCGGCCTAGGCTTAAGCGCCCATGCCCAATATTGGCAACAGGCCGTGCACTACAACATGGACATCACCATGGACGTAGTAAATCACCAATACGACGGTGCACAACAAATCACCTATACCAACAACAGCCCCGACACCTTGCACAAGGCGTATTTCCACCTCTACTTCAACGCCTTCCAGCCGGAAAGCATGATGGACGTGCGTTCACGCAATATTGCCGATCCAGACCGCCGAGTGCGCGATCGCATCGAAGGGTTGGGACCTGATCGCATCGGGTATCAAAACGTGCGCGTCCTTACCCAAAACGGGAACCCTTTGCGTTGGGACGTACAGGGTACTGTGTTGAGATGTGAGCTCGCTGAGCCTCTGCTGCCTGGGCAGTCCACTGTATTCACGATGGCGTGGGACGCTCAAGTTCCAGAACAAGTCCGTCGCTCGGGCTGGAACAATAAGGAGGGTATTGAATTTACCATGACGCAATGGTACCCAAAATTGGCCGAATATGATGAGGACGGCTGGCATGCAGACCAATATGTAGGACGCGAATTCTATGGGGTTTGGGGATCGTTCGATGTGAAAATCCACATCCACCGCGACTATGTATTGGGCGGTACAGGTTACCTGCAAAACCCAGAAGATGTAGGCTTTGGTTATGGCGGCGTTAAAAAGGTTCGCGTCGGGAAAAACGAACTTCGCACTTGGCATTTTAAAGCAGATAAAGTCCATGATTTCGCCTTTGCCGCAGATCCGGACTATGTGCACAAGCAGCTGCAAATTGAAAACGGTTTTTTTGTTCACTTGTTGGACACCCCCGAGACGGCAAACGAAGCGAATTGGGACGAAATCCAAAAAGGCTACCTACAGGGGTACTTTGATTTTATGGCCAAACACTTCGGCAAGTACCCCTATGATCAATTCTCCCTCATCCAAGGCGGCGATGGAGGCATGGAGTACCCTATGTGTACCATGATGCTCGGTGGCGGCGATAAGTTCGAAGGTTTTACCGGACTATTCGTGCATGAGGCCACACATAACTGGTACTATGGCGTGATTGGAACAAACGAAGCGGCCTACCCCTGGATGGACGAGGGCTTCACTTCCTATGCAGAAGAAGAGTGCATGAACTTCCTGTTCAATCGCGGTGAAGAAAACCCACACCTTGGGGCCTACAGGGCGTATGTGTACCTGGACACCTCGGGCTTGCGCGAGCCCCTGAGCACCCCCGCAGACCACTTCAACTACAACCGCACTTACGGCATCAACAGCTACAGTGCGGGCGCCTTGTTCTTAAACCAACTCGAATACATTATTGGTGAAGAGGCTTTTGCTCGAGGAATGATGCGCTATTGGCAAAAGTGGCAGTTCAAGCATCCAAAGCCAGAAGATTTCCTGCGCATTATGGAGGTGGAATCAGACATGGAATTAGACTGGTACCTCAGCTATTACATGGATCAAGTAAAGAGCATTGATTATGCTGTGGCGTCTGTTGAATCGGACCAGGTGGGCACACAAATCACCCTACAACGCGTTGGACTGTTCCCAATGCCAGTAGATGTAATGGTGCTTTATGAAAGTGGACGTAAAGAACTGCACACCATTCCTCTGATGAGCATGTATGGTGCCAAGCATCAAGAAGGCCTTGAGGTTCACCAACCTTGGCCCTGGACGCATCCAGAATACAAGCTGTTTATCCCTGGTAAAGAAACGGTAATTGGGGTTGAGATTGATCCTTCGAAGCGCATGCTCGACATCGATCGGAACAACAACACATACGAGTAAAAAAAAGCCCCGCTGATGCGGGGCTTTTCTTATTTGAACTATCGCTTTTTCGGGCCGGTACCGTATTTTTTGGCCTTATTCATGCGCTTTTTCGCGCCTTTGCCGATATTGTAGTCCTTGGCGTTCTTCGGCTTCTTCTCGTGAAAAGAAGGTCCGGGTTCGTCGCTTACGCCGTTCTTTCTGGGACTGCTTTTACTCATCGAAACTTACTACTAGTCTATCGCTCGTGGCGTGGCTTTGACAGGTTAGAATATAGCCGTCTTTTACCTCGTCGTCTACCAGTGCATAGTTCATGACCATCTCGGCAGATCCTTCCAAAACTTTGGCACGACAAGTACAACAAACGGCGCCTTTGCACGCGTAAGGAACATCGGCTCCGGCATCTAAGGCTGCGTCCAAGACATAGTCCTTAGGCCCCATTTCAAAATGAGTTTCCTCACCGTCTAACACCACGGTTACCGAAGCGTTGGCCGAAGCTCTTGCTTCAGAGGCGGCTTGAGCTTCTGTAGAAGGTGATGAGGTGTTGAAGAGCTCAAAGTGAATATTTGATTTCGCCGTGCCCATGCTTTCAAGCTTGGCGCTTACCGTTTCGATCATCTCTTGTGGACCACATAAGTAATGTGCCGTCACCTTATTTAGGTCAATCAGAGACTGTGCAAACTTCTCTGCTTTCGCGGCATCTATTCTTCCCTTGAGGTGATCGGTACCTTGGTCCTCTCGGCTCAAGACGTGGTGTGCTTCGAAGCGCTCGAGGTAAGTGTTTTTTAAATCGTCGATGGCATCTTTGAATATGATGCTATTGCTGTTCTTGTTCCCATAGAAGAGGGTAAAGGTGCTTTCATCATCGCTCGCCAAAACGCTTTTCGCAATGGACATTACCGGGGTAATGCCCGATCCTGCGGCCCAGCCAACAACGTGTGAGGCGGTGCCCGTAGGTGCCCAAGTAAAATTACCTGTTGGCGCCATGCTTTCAATGGCGTCGCCCGCCTTTAGATCGCGGTTAGCATATGTTGAAAACTTACCTCCTTCGATTTCTTTGACCGCAACGCGCAGCTCGCCCTCGTGTGGGGCGACACAAACCGAATACGATCGACGCACCTCTTCCCCGCCAATGTTGGCTTTGAGGGTTAGGTATTGGCCTGGTAAGAATGAAAAATCTGCGCCATCCTCTGGCAAGTTAAAAGCAATGCTCACGGCATCTTCGGTCTCGCGACGCACCTCTTTAACGGTGATCGCGTGAAAATGGCCGTCGCCTTTTTCGTTCGATTCCTTCTGTAGGGATGGGCTTTCTGTGGGTTTTTTCTTGAAGAATTTAAACATGCTTCTGGATTTGTGGTGTAAAGGTAGAACGCAATATTAAACCAGTAACAACCATTAGTTGTTGTGTTTTAACTTTGTAAACGACCAAATACACAGATACATGGGAACCAACATCTCTTTAGAAGAAAAGTTTCAAGCTTACGTCGACGCCGAAAACAAGGTGGAGCCGAAAGATTGGATGCCCGAAAAATACCGCAAGACTTTGGTGCGCCAGATTTCTCAGCACGCCCACAGCGAGATCATTGGTATGCAGCCAGAAGCAAACTGGATCACGCGCGCGCCATCATTGCGTGCCAAGCTCATTCTTCTTGCCAAGGTGCAGGACGAGGCTGGACACGGTTTGTATTTATACAGCGCCGCTGAAACTTTAGGTACGAGTCGCGACCAAATGATTGCGGATTTGCAAAGCGGAAAAGCGAAATACAGCTCAATCTTCAACTACCCTACGCCTTCTTGGGCTGATATGGGAACAATCGGGTGGTTGGTCGACGGTGCTGCAATTCAAAACCAAGTGATGTTGACGCGCACCAGCTACGGGCCTTATGCTCGTGCCATGGTGAAAATCTGTAAGGAGGAAAGTTTCCACCAACGTCAGGGATACGAGGTCGTCATGAAATTGGCCCAAGGAACTCCTGAACAGAAGAAAATGGCACAAGAGAGTTTGAACCGCTGGTGGTGGCCTTCACTCATGATGTTTGGACCGTCGGACGACAATAGCCCAAACTCCGAACAGAGCATGCGCTGGAAGATCAAGCGCAAGAGCAACGATACTCTTCGTCAAGAATTCATCGATAAAACCGTTCCACAAGCACATTACCTCGGACTTACCATTCCAGACCCGGATTTGAAATGGAACGATGAGCGCGGATCGTACGATTTTGGAGAAATAAATTGGGATGAGTTTTATAACGTTATTCAGGGCAATGGTCCTTGCAATAAGGACCGTATTACCCATCACGTGAAAGCGCACGAAGAAGGTGCTTGGGTACGTGAAGCTGCGCTTGCCTACGCTGAAAAAGAAGCCAAGCGCAAAGAAAATAGAACCTCAGCAGCCTAACCTATTACAACCGCATGAATAAGAACCACTGGAAACTATACGAAGTCTTTGTCCGCAGTAAAAACGGACTCGCTCATAAACACGTAGGCAGCCTTCACGCTGCCGACGCCGATATGGCCATTAAGAATGCTCGCGACGTCTACACCCGACGTTCGGAGGGCATCAGCATTTGGGTTGTTCCTTCGGACCAAATCACCGCAAGTTCGCCGGACGAAAAAGAGCCTTTGTTCGCTCCTAGCGACGACAAAGTCTACCGTCACCCCACCTTCTACGACATCCCTGATGATGTCGAACACATGTAAGCCATGGGAGGAGGATGGTTAAACGGCGTGAAGCGTGACTTCACCAAAGAAGAAGCTCTAGAAGAATATTTATTTTTCCTCGCTGACGACGCCTTGATTTTAGGGCAGCAACTCAGCAAGTGGTGTTCGGCCGGTCCTGTCTTGGAGCAGGATATAGCCATCATCAATACCGCCTTAGACCACATCGGTCGCGCTCGATTGTTGTACCAACATTTAGCAGAAATAAAAGGCGGTGCAACCACAGAGGATTCCCTGGCGTATTTCCGTGATCACATGGATTTCCGCAATGCATTGTTGGTAGAACAGCCAAACGGCCATTGGGGAGATTCCATTGTGCGCAGTTTCTTCATAGACACCTTTAATTTTTACCTTTATGATGCGCTGAGGAATTGTACTTATGCGCCTATTGCAGAGATCGCAGAAAAGTCCATTAAAGAAATTGCCTATCACGCGCAGTGGAGCGCAGAATGGGTGGTTCGTTTGGGAGACGGCACAGAAGAAAGCCACGGGAAGGTTCAGAAAAGTATAGACGACCTCTGGATGTGGGCCGGCGAATTGTTTGAATCTGCTCCTGTTTTCGAGGTGTTGGATCCAAGTTTCGTGGCTTTCCCTACACTGAAATCTGCCTGGTTAAATAAGGTTGATGAGGTGCTTCAAATGGCCACGCTCGCTCGCCCTGAAGATGATGCCTGGGCTCAAACCGGCGGACGATACGGAATACACTCTGCCCACCTTGGCTACATCCTTGCCGAGATGCAAAGTTTGCCGCGCACCTACCCAGACGCGACCTGGTAACAAACTCTTAACACAAGTTTTTTTTCTTGCGCCGTTTTTCGGCACGAGGTTTGCAATGTTGTATCGAAACAACGATTCTACGTGTTTTTGTGTTAAGCGAGTGAGGGCTAGAGTGGGGACTTTAGCCCTCTTTTTTTGTCCCTACTTTACTCCAAGCGAAGCAAGCAGCAAACTGTAAAAAACTAGCCACGGCCATGGAGCCGCTAATGGAGCCGCCCACCCATTCAGCGATATAATACCCCAGTATTGCGCTGATCAAACCCTGTAGCATGATCAACAGGGTCATTCTTTTGAAATTATCGGTGATTAAGTAGGCGCTTGCCGCAGGAACTACTAAGAAGGCAATGACCAAAATCGCGCCCACACTTTCAAAGCTCACCACAGTGGCCACCGAGGTTGCCGCCATTAAACTGTAGTGCCACAACACGGTGCGAATCCCTATGCTTTGTGCATATTCATTATTGAAGGACGTAATCATCCAGCCTTTATAGCCCCACCAGAAAATCACCTGAATGACCAACAACAACACCAAGAGTGTCCAAACTGGGGCGGGAACATTGAGGCCTAAGAACGAAGAGGTTTGAAGCGGCACAAAGGCAATTTCACCGTGCAATACACAATCTGCGTCTATATCTGCCTCGCCGGCGAATCGGGTCACTAAGATCACCCCCACGGCAAACAAAAAGGTAAAGACCGTTCCCATCGCGGCGTCGGATTGCATCTTGCCTTTGGAAGAAAAGAATTGGATCAAAAGCGTCGTCACCACACCCATCACGATGGCGCCTAAAAACAACGGCAGGGAAGCGCGCGAACCGCTGATGAGGTAGGCAATCACGATTCCGGGAAGCACAGCATGACTCAAGGCATCGCCCATCATGCTCATGCGGCGCAACAGCAACAAGTTGCCCAACATCCCCGTGGAGGATGCTACTAAAAAGCCCGTGATAATGATCCAAAAAGCATCCATACTATGCGCCCTCTGGGACTATTTCATGAATTTCAAGCAAAGGATTAAACCTACTACACAGGCCCAATTCCTTTAAAATCTCTGCCTCTATTTCTGGCGTCAAAAAGTGCTCCATAGTATCGGCTTCGTCGTGGACTAGATGTACGCTCATCTGCATTCGGCGTTGTAAATACACCTCCCAAATCTTGTGTCGTCGATCAATCTCAGCCCCGATTGCCCTGCCTTCTGTACTCAATGTAAATCCAGTATGTACCTTCTTGACAAGGCCTTTTCTACGCAGGCGCTTAATGGTTCTGTTCCATAAACGAGGATCAAAAAATTGGCGTGCGCTAATGCTTCTGCGGTTGAAGAGTTTCCCTTGACCGCGAACTTCTAATTGTACCGCCGTCTTCAGTAGGTTCTCTTCGTTCATTCTTCGCTTGACCAGGAGCTTGCTCCAACGCTGAAACACCACCCCTTTATTTGGCGCAAACATCATTGAAACAAAAGCAATCAAGCTGATCATCACAATGGTCCACGGTCCGGTCGGCATGCTCGAATAGCTGTAGCTGATAAACGCGCCTAGCCATCCTGAAATAGCGCCGAAGGCGCCACTGATCAACAACATTCGGCCCAGTTTGTCGGTCCAAAACCTAGCGGCCGTTGGAGGGATAATTAACAAGGCGCTCATCATCACAATGCCCACCGCTTTTATTCCCACACTAATGCTTAAAATGGTGATAAAACTGATCAGTGTTTCAATCCATTTGGTGTTTATGCCCACGCTTTGTGCAAAGTCTTGGTTGAACACGACGGCCTTTAAACTGAAATAATTCCAAACCACAATCAATAGCACTACCAGGGAAATAATGCCAAAAACCACGCTATCCTCTGGACTCATCGCTGCCGCGTTCCCAAAGATGTAATGATCTAAACCGCTTTGCTCTCTACCGTAGGTGCGCTGAATCACCGTGAGCATCACTATACCTAGTCCAAAGAAACTAGATAGCACTATTGCCAATGCGCTGTCCCCTTTGATTTTACTGTGTCTGGTGATGTAATCTACCACCCAAATGGATAACCAACCACTCATTGCCGCGCCAGAAATCAAGACCAATGGGTCCTTGACCCCGCTCAATATAAAAGCAATGAGCACACCCGGCAACATACTGTGGGCGACAGTCTCCCCGACCAGGGTTTTCTTCCGTAAAAAATTGAATGTGCCGACCGCACCGCTCACCCCGCCTAATAGCAAAATAGCTAAGGCCACGTATCGAACATTGGGGTCCGAAAGGGTGAGGTATTTAATGAGGTCGTTCAAAGTTTACTTCAGGTAAGTGGCCAACAAATTGGCATTGTATACGAGCATTTCAAGGTACGTATCTTGATCCTCTTCCGGTCCTAATGAGTCGCTTAAAAGTTCTGGTCCTAATACCACGGGGCAGCCTTTTGCCGCGCACCCGCGCTGAACACTTTCCATCGCCTGCGGGCTTACAATGTTTTCCAAGAAAATAGCAGGCACGCCCTCGGCACAGATGAAGTTGACCAAATCTGTCACTTCCTTCAACCCGAATTCAGAGACCGTCGA
>JAURAE010000052.1 GCA_030829675.1 Schleiferiaceae bacterium | reverse complement strand
ATCCTCCCACAGGGCCCAGAACAACAAAGTGGCATTGAGCCTATACCCGGCGTTGGTAAAGTGGATCTTATCAGATTTGGCCAAGCCTTTCTCTTCCCAAATAGCGATGCTGTTCAACCCGCCCATGACTTGGAACAGGTCCCAATACGCGGCATCGTGTTCTTTACTGAGCTGCTGCATCACTTCTTGAACGTCCAACGCGTGCTCGTTTGGCGTGCGGCGTTTGTAATAGCTGTCGTTGTTGGTCATGAAAATGAATTGGCAATCTGGATTGATTTCTCGGAACCAATTCACCAACGTATCGTAACGCATCTTATACTCTTCCGGGTGCCATTCACTATCCGGCTTGTACGCATCGTTGATGCCCAACCCAAAAATGACCAAATCCGCCCCAACGTATTTGCCCTGCTCCACAAAGTTTTCACTGCGCAAGAAGCTCTTCGTGGCGGCACCATTGACCCCAAGGGCATGGTAGACCAATCCCGCTTCTTCGCGCACCATTTGCACCCCTTGCAGGGTATACTGAGGATCTTCACCCTCAACCACCTCAAAACGAACGGCGACCGAATCTTGCAGCTCATTATAGAACCATCGGCGCACTCCGGCCACCGAATCTACTGCCACCGAATCTGGCGCCGGCACCCCAACGGGCACCATGGTATTGCTGGAGCTGTGCTCAAATAAACGCAACTCTGTAAACCCATAGGCCTTGCCCGCCTCGCGGAAACTTTGCAGTTCAAATCCTGCCTCTACATCTCGGGTGATGGCATCAATCCCGCTAAAACCCCACGGACAATTATTGCGTGGAATGCTATTTCGACATCCTTCCCAGGTCCCTATTTTCTTCACATAGATATTGCCCGGCATATTGGTATTCGCCAAGCGATGCGGGAAGAAAAAACCGCGTTCGATATTTAGGGATGGGGCCAATTCTCCTAGCTGCGAGCGCAACGTGTGACTCAAGGTTCCGCCCTGAACATGCGACCCACCCATGTGCACTACATTGACCTTGCCCTCCTGCTCAAAAATCGCCCGGTCGAGTTTCTCGTAGAACTTCTCCATGCCCTTATCGGAGCCAAAAAACTGCAAATGGTTGGCGCTAGTATCCAAAAACGGGTACTTCAGCGCGATGCCGCCCATCTCTTCCTGTGCTTGGACAGGAAGCACCGCGAGGACCATTACAAATGCGATGAATATTCTCATGGGGCCATAGAATCTGGTGCCGCCGTATCAACGGGCGCGGCATTATATGCACGAACAGAATCTTCTCGTCGCTCGGCTTCCGCTGCCAAACGCTGCTTTTCTTCACGGTAGTTCTCCTGGGCCAGTTCGACCATCTCTGCTAACTTATTGCCTACCCACTGTGCGCCCTTTGGCGTAAAGTGGATATAATCCTTCACGGCAAATGCCGGCTCCTGATCTACCCAACGAACCATAGAGCCTTCCCCGCCCATAACATCATAAAGGTCCCAGTACACAGCTCCCCGCGCCAGCACCTCTGTACGCAAGGCCTGCTTGAAGGCCTGAATGAGGGGATAGCTTTCCATTTTCAAGCCATTCTTACGGGCCATATCCGAAGGACCTACGTAGATGATGGCGGCATTTGGATAGAGGGATTTGATGTGATTGATCTGACGGGCGGCCGAACGCGCAAAACGCTTGGCATGGGCTTCGTCTTTCAAATACGGTACAGCATTTCCGCCATATTGCAGAATGATCAAAGCGTAGGATTCGCGTTCGAGGTGCGATTTGAATTGGTCCGCATCCAATTTACTGAAGACCATCCCCGAGGCACCGCGCATGGCCACATTGTCCACATGCACCCCAGTAGGACTCTCGAAACTGATGCCGAAAATTCTAGGACTTTCATCAGATTGTAGGGCCAGGGTAAACGCTCCATCCTCCGGAATATCAAGGGCCAAGGCTCCTTCGTAAAACTCAGGAAAGGCGCGCGTGGAGAATACGGTATCTGCCACATAGATTTGGGCAATGACGAAGGCCGTGGTGCGCAAGCTCAAGCGAACCCGAGTAAAATCGCGCGCCAAGGTATATCCCCAATTGCGCTTGCTAAAGGTCACCTGTCCTGCATATCCTGTTCCCGTCGCGTTCGGTGCCAACATCGTGAACGATGCTAAATGTCCGTAGGCCATATCCTTGATGGCCGTATCGCGTCGACCAAAGGCCGTTTTCCTCACAAATCCTTCGGCATTCACAAAATCCAAAGATGCCGGCTTCACCAAAGGCTCCAGTGCCACGTATCCAAAGCCACGTCCGCCATAGTTCTTCTGCAAGCTATTTCTGAGCTGCATGGTAATGCGATCCCCTTCGAGCTGGCTATCTCCGTAATGAATGATGCGAACGGCATTGCGCTCACCGCGCTCCAAGCTGGCCAAGGCTTCAAAAAACGGCGCCAAAGCATCCCACTGCCCCATCTGCAACGTGGTATCCAGCACAGGCATTTCCTTGACGACCTCCACTACTTCCGCCGGGAGGGTATCTAAATCCAGAGAATCTACGGCCCATGCCACTGTATCCTCGAGCACCCCCTCACCCGGGCTCCACAACGGGCCCAACAGGTCTTGAGGCTGGTAAAAGCCCAATTCAAATTCGCCCACCTTGACCTTTTCCTTTGGCGACAGGAAACTCAGCCCAGTAATGACCAAGCCCAATGCCACGAGAAAAAGAAAAATGTGAACCGGTTTCTGCATACCCTACAGCGTGCTAGGGTATTTATCTGGTGAATAATCCGATATGGTTTGGGTTTGGATGCGCAACTTCTCGCCGGCCTTGATCAGCTCGTCGACCTTGTTCCAAGACTTGATATTATCTGCGCTAACTCCAGGGAACTTGTTGGCAATGCCCCACAAGGTATCTCCCGGTTTTACTTCATAGGTAATGTACGAGGCCTCATCCGTAGGCACCACTTCCGCCACCGCCTTGGGCGCTTCTTCCTTTGGCGCCGCGGCCACGGCCGCTGCAGGTTGCTCGTAGCCTGAACTCTTCGGCACCCATACGTTGAGCTTCTGCCCGGCGTAAATGGTATTGCCACGTATGCGGTTCCACTTTCTGATATCGTCCACCTTCGCACCTGTATTGGCGCTGATCTTCCCGAGGTAATCCCCCGAGCGGACGGTGTAGGTAATCAACTTGTGTGTATTCGGATCCGGCATGAACGACAACACCTGCTTGCGTCTGCGTTCGTATTGTGCCTCTAAACCTTCTTGGTAAGACGCTTGTGAAGCGCTGAGTTCGGCCAATTTCGCCTCATCAGCCGCCAAGCTTGTTCCGTACAGGGCCACCCCTGCCGGCAAAATATCACGGCGCAAATGTGGATTTGCAGCCTCGATGGTGCGCAACGGCACGCCCGCCTCATCGGCCAAATCCTCTAGCAACAAATGTCCGCCCTTGTACTGGAAAATCTCCTGTGCCGCCACAGTCGCCTGCTCATTGTAAAATTCGAGTGCTGCACGCTTGCCCTTCACCGGATCAAAGCGTTCGTCGACAAACTCATTGATTTTTAGGCCCATTCTCACGGCTTGAACGCGCGTTAAGGCCAAGACCTCCTCGCTCGCCCAACCGGCCGGCGAAAAAGCACCAGATTCTCCCTCAAACTCCCAACGAACATCCCTTACTGTATCAGTCGTAATGACAGATGCAGAGGCGCTGCCTGCGAAAAGAAGCAGAAAAAAAAGCATTGTTATTTGAGAGGATTTCGTCATCGTTATTCCCAAAGATAACGCTTCCAAAAAGGCTTTTATCACCTAAAAGGGCAGGGAATTGATGAACTATTCACAACCGGAAGTTAAAAACTCTCGAAGAGGTGTAGGTAGAGCGCTACAGGACGCGACCGATGAGGTCGTAATCGTGCGCATCAACGACTTCTACTTCACAGAAATCCCCGATTTTCAGGTAGATATCTTCCGCTGGGATCAAGACTTCATTGTCCACATCTGGGCTGTCAAATTCCGTACGCCCGATGAAATAGCCTCCCTCCTTGCGGTCGATGAGTACTTTGTAGGTGTGTCCAATTTTTTCTTGGTTCAACGCACGCGAAATATCCATCTGAACGGCCATAATATCGTCTACACGTTGTTGCTTTACCTCTGCTGGAACATCATCCTCCAAAGAATAGGCGTGGGTGTTCTCCTCATGACTGTAGGCAAAGACGCCCAAACGGTCGAAGCGCTGCTCACGAACCCAGTCCAACACCACTTGGTGGTCTTCCTCCGTCTCACCAGGGTAACCCGCGATCAACGTAGTACGTATGGTAATGCCCGGCACTTTTTCACGCATTTTAGCCAACAAGGCAACCGTCTTTGCCTTGGTCGTACCGCGGCGCATGCTCTTCAACACCGGATCAGCGATGTGCTGAAGGGGAATGTCGATATAGTGGCACACTTTGGGCTCCTCACGAATGACATCTAGCACATCCTCTGGGAATCCTGAAGGGAACAAATAGTGCAATCTGATCCACTCAATGCCCTCGACTTTCACCAAGGCACGTAGCAAATCCGCCAACTTGCGCTCCTTATATAAGTCTAAGCCGTAGTAGGTCAAATCCTGCGCAATCAGGATCAATTCTTTCACGCCTTTCGCCGCTAATTTCTCCGCCTCAATGACCAAATCCTCAATGGGCGTAGACCTATGTCCACCGCGCATCAATGGAATGGCACAGAAACTACAAGGACGATCACAACCCTCAGCAATCTTCAAATACGCAAAATGCTTGGGCGTCGTCGTCATACGCTCCCCGACCAATTCGTGCTTATAATCCGCCCCTAATGTCTTCAACAACAAGGGCATATCACGGGTCCCGAAGTAGGCATCCACATCAGGAATCTCTCGTTCTAGATCCGGTTTATAGCGCTCTGACAGACATCCCGTCACATAGACGTGATCCACCAAACCACGCTCCTTCTTGTCCGCATAGTGCAAAATGGTATCAATGCTCTCCTGCTTCGCATTATCAATGAAGCCGCACGTGTTGATTACCACAATGTTGCCTTCCTCTTCTTCTGGAGCTTCATGGACCACCTCTTTGCCGTTGGCTTTGAGTTGTCCCATCAATACCTCTGAATCATAGATGTTCTTGGAACACCCCAAGGTGACCACATTGATTTTATTCTTTTTCGGGCTTTTCGTGCGCATGGATTACTTCTTGAATAAGCTTGAGGCAAATGCCTGTGGATTAAATAGTTGTAGATCTTCCATTCCTTCGCCGACACCGATGAATTTCACGGGAATGTTCAGCTGATCTGAAATGCCGATGACCACCCCACCTTTTGCAGTACCGTCGAGCTTAGTCACGGCCAAAGAGGTGATCTGTGTTGCCTCGGCAAAGGCCTTGGCTTGCAATAAAGCGTTCTGTCCTGTAGATCCGTCGAGTACCAGAAGTACTTCATGCGGTGCTCCCGGAATAACTTTGTCCATCACGCGGCGCACTTTAGATAGTTCCTGCATGAGGTTTGTTTTATTGTGTAAACGACCGGCCGTATCAATAATGGCGAGATCTGCGCCCTTACTCACGGCATGCTGCAATGTATCGAAAGCCACGGAAGCCGGATCGGAGCCCATCTGCTGCTTGACAACAGGCACGCCGGTGCGCTCGCCCCAAACCACTAACTGTTCAATGGCAGCCGCACGGAAAGTATCTGCCGCGCCCAAGACGAGGTTGTATCCCTTCTGTTTAAACTGATGGGCCAATTTTCCAATGGTGGTGGTCTTACCTACGCCGTTCACCCCGACTACCATCAGTACATAGGGTCCTTCGGTTTTGGGGAGTTCAAAATCCTCCCAGGTACCGGCCTCATGCTTCATCAAGTTTGAGATGATCTCGTAGAGCATGTCCATGAGCTCGTTCTCGCCCATGACCTTATCACGGGCCACACGCTCCTCCAAGGCCTCAATGATTTTTACCGTCGTATCCAAACCTACATCTGAAGAGATCAATGCCTCTTCAATCTCGTCAAGGACATCATCGTCTACAGTACTTTTACCAGCTACGGCTCGGGTAATCTTCTCAAAAACGCTACTGCGCGTTTTTTCGAGGCCTTGATCTAAGGACTCTTTTTTATCTCGCGTAAAGAATTTTGAAAAGAAGCTCATTGTTCAATGGGTTAGATATAAAAAAACCACTCCGGGGAGTGGTTCAAATATCGGTATTAAGACGGAATCTTATTTCAAGAAGTCGTTCGCCATGTCTTTAGACACAACACGCTCTTCGAAAGAGTATGATCCTTTAGAAGTCTTAACAGCTTTGATCACCTTAGTGAACTGCTTTGCATCTGCGCTCTTCAGCGTTGCTACTACTTTCTTTGCCATCTTACTTAATCTCTTTGTGAACAGTCATACGCTTCAAGATAGAGTTGTATTTCTTCAACTCCATACGATCTGGCGTATTCTTCTTGTTCTTAGTTGTGATATAACGAGAAGTACCTGGCATACCTGACTCTTTGTGCTCGGTACACTCTAGGATTACTTGAACGCGGTTACCTTTCTTCGCCATGTCCTAAATTATTTTACAACGAATCCTTTTGCTTCAGCTTCTTTAAGCACAGCAGAGATTCCTTTTTTATTGATCGTTTTCAAAGTCGAAGCAGCAACTTTCAACGTTACCCAACGGTCTTCCTCAGGGATGTAGAACTTCTTAGTGAACAAGTTCGCGTTGAACTTGCGCTTGTTCTTCTTATTAGAGAAAGATACGTGGTTTCCGGTCATTGCCTTCTTACCTGTCAAATCACATACACGTGACATAATCTTATAATCTTATGGGTTGTACCAAAATGGTTTGCAAAATTAAGGCAATAAATATTATTGACCAACTATTTAAGCGCTGTAATATTCAACTTCTTTAAGCAAGTTATTAAGGGCTGCAAAAATAGTCTTTTGAATGTTGCGTTCACGGACCTTACCGAAGGTGAATTTCTCAGCAATAGTGCGGGTTGGGCCTGCAATTGCAATCCAGCTTGTGCCTACCGGTTTGTCCGGTGTTCCACCCCCTGGTCCGGCAATTCCACTAACCGCCACGGCAAAATCTACATTTAAT
This sequence comes from Schleiferiaceae bacterium, assembly GCA_030829675.1. Classification (GTDB taxonomy): domain Bacteria; phylum Bacteroidota; class Bacteroidia; order Flavobacteriales; family Schleiferiaceae; genus UBA10364. Next base: position 2,162 of record JAURAE010000052.1, on the reverse strand, counting down.
CTTTTGCGCGCGCCTTCGGCCATCTGTCGCACGACCTCTTCACTCACTGCTCCTTTGGTCACAATGGTATTATGATCCACCCCGAGCATGGTTTCTTTAATATCATAGCTGTAGGCCACAATGCTGCCTTGGAAATAGGCAGAAGATCCCGCCACACTCACCAGAGCAGCGCCTATGCCACCACCGGTACAGCTTTCTGCGGCCCCTACAGTGAGACCACGCTCGGTCAATACCTCTCCTAAGTATTCCTCAATGGCCTTGTTCGATCCGTCCATAAGATCATTACCAACCGCTTTGCGCAAGGTTTGCACGGCGCGTTGGATGTCGCCTTTTAAATCGTCGTTGCGCTTTCCGCGTGCAGTCAGTCGTAGACGCACCAGTCCTGGCTTAGGTAAATAGGCCAATTTTATGCTGGGCGCAAACTCCCCTTCCAAAGGTTCAATGCGATCCGCCAACACACTTTCCGGCACACCCACCACAAACAACGTATGGTGAATGATTTGGTAATCAATCTCATCTCGAAGCAAAGGCAGCAGTCCATCTTGTACGATGTGCTTCATTTCATACGGCACACCGGGCATACTAATGATGCGGCGACCTTCGTGGCGGAATAACATCCCCGGCGCCGTGCCCTTGTGGTTAAAAATCACCTCACACACCTCAGGAACCAATGCTTGTTGTTTGTTGCGCTCCACCGGCGTACGGCCGAAGCCTTTGAACAGCTCTACAATATGGTCCCACACATCTTCGCGAAAAACCATCTCACTGCCGAAGTATTGCGCCAAGGTTTGCTTGGTCAAATCATCCTTTGTAGGTCCCAGCCCGCCTGTCATCAGCACGAGTTGAGTTTCAGGGTATAGACCCTCAATGGCCCCGATGATCGCCTCTGGCGTATCTGAAATGCTATTGATGCGTGTAACCTCAATACCTTCCTCGCCGAGCACCTGTCCCAGCCAAGCACTGTTGGTATCTACGATTTGCCCAATTAAAATTTCATCGCCTATGGTGATAATCTCTGCTTTCACTTCCTTTACTTTTGAGGGAACAAACTTACTATACGATGTCCTATTCCGCGTCTGAACTCATTCTAAATCCCGACGGTAGTGTGTACCACCTCGGCCTTCGTGGTGAAGATATCCCCAACCTCGTTTTTACCGTAGGTGATCCAGACCGCGTTTCCAGCATCACTGCCCATTTCGACCAAATCCATTGGACCAAAATCCGCCGAGAATTCAACATCGTTCGCGGCACCTTAAAGGGCCAAGAAGTCCTCGTACTTTCCACCGGTATGGGCACGGACAACATTGATATCGTCATGAATGAGCTTGATGCTGCGGTGAACATAGACCCTGTAACACGAGAAGACCGCCCATCGTTCAGGAAATTGACCATTATTCGCATCGGTACTTCTGGGGCCATTGACCCAAACCTCCCCTTAGGCACCCACCTTTGCAGCACTGGCGCCCTAAGTTTCGACGGTCTCCTCCCTTTCTACAAGCACGACTTCCAAACCGTAGCCATTGAAGGAGCCCCTTTTGCGCCCTTTTTTATACCAGCGACGTTTAGCGGGGACCAATTATCTTCTATCCCCAACGTCCAAACCGGCATCACCGCTACCCTTCCTGGATTCTACGCCCCACAGGGCCGCACCATTCGCTCCACGAGCGTATTCACCCAGGCCATGGACAACCTCTACACCCAAAGCGTTGCGGGAACTAACATCACCAACTTTGAGATGGAGACCGCCGGCATCTACGCCTTAGCACACCTCCTGGGCCATGAGGCCTACAGCTTCTCGGCTTTGCTCGCTAATCGTAGCCTAGGCACTTTTCATGACGATCCGGCCAGCGCGGTGGAGTCGTTGATTGAAAAGGTGTTGGCTTGGGCGGTGGAATTAAATGCTTAAGGGCAAAAAAAATCCCGACATCGCTACTGCAATGCCGGGACAACCAATAAACCTAAGCTCCGCCTAGAATCGATATCCGAAGTTTAAACCGCCTATGAATTCGGCAGGAGCCCACGAATCTTCTATTTGTTCGTAGACGATACGGCCCATTCCAATAAAGGTTTCGATACTAATTTTATCGTTGTATACATATTTGTACCCTCCTACAAAGCCTAGGGATAAGTAATCGTCACTTTTATTAGATCCTGGATTATTT
>JAURAE010000051.1 GCA_030829675.1 Schleiferiaceae bacterium | reverse complement strand
ATTGTATTCCAATCCTTTGAGAATAACGAGTTCCAATAGTGGAACACTTTGCTTTGCTTCGTTTGGATTGTACTCGTCTACGCGCGGCGTCGAGCCGTCGGAGTTATTGTTGTCCTCGAGCCAAGTAATCTTGCCGTAGTACTTGTCGTTGGTGGCTTTGTAGACTCTGATAATGGAAGATTTTTCCTCGTTGTACCATTGGCCAACAATCTCATTCTGGGCTTGCACTGAAATGGCGAGGCCTAAGAGGTAGGTGAGGAGGAACCATTTTTTCATGATGCGGGGTGGTTGTCGTTGCCCTTTTCTAATTGGGCCCCGGAAATACTTGCGTTCAATTCAAAACCTATGATCAATCCGAAGGCGTTCACGTAGATCCACAACAGCATGATCAGGAGAGTTCCGATGGATCCGTAAAATTTGTTGTACGTCGAGAAATTTTCAACGTAGTAACTAAAGCCTTGCGACGATGCGATGATCAGAATCGTAGCGAGAATGCTTCCCGGACTGATGAATCGCCAATCTCGACGACGTACCGGGCCGTAGTTGTACACGACGGAGATGCCGAGGAGGGTGGCAGTGAGGAGCACCAGTAATCTCGCCCAGCCAATGATATCGGTCGTGTACTCTGTCAAATACCCTTGTTCTGCCAACCAGCCGGTGAATCCTTCAGAGAAGATCAGCGCTACAATGGCGATAAGAATTAATAGGGTTAGGAAAATAGTCAGCAAGAAAGCACTGAAATACTGTGACCAGAATTTCTTTACGTTGATGTTGTGGTAAGAGATGCCAAGATTGGCAATCAGGCTTAATGTCCCGTTTGTCGCGAACAGAAGCGCGGCCACGAAGGTGATCGACAAAAGTCCGCCTCTTTTAATGGTCAGAATGTCTTCAATGGCTTCGAAAGCCATGTCGTGGGTGCTTGGCGGCAGTACGGTGGCTAAAAGTTCGAAGAGTTCATCTTGGAAAATATCGAGCGGGAGGTAGGCAATTAAGGTGAAGATGAAGATGATGCCAGGGAAAAGGGCAAGGAAGAAACTAAAGCTCACCGATCCGGCACGCGAGGAAATAGCCCCTTCGTATATGCCTCGGAAAAAGAAGCTCAAGACGTCCCACAAGGTGAGACCGTCGAAGAATGGCGGTTTCACCGTGGAGAGTAATTTTTTGAATTTGTGGCCTAGTTTTCCCATGTTTAATACGCTTTGAGGCTCATGTCCACCCCTTTAATATGGTGTGTCAGGGCGCCAACACTGATGTAATCAACGCCACATTCTGCGAAAGGAACAAGGGTATGCTCTGTGATTCCCCCGGAACTTTCGACTTCGCAGCGCCCGCCGATCAGGGCTACGGCCTCTTTGGTCGTGGCAATATCGAAATTATCCAACATAATTCGGTCTGCTTCGGCAGCTAAGGCTTCGCGAACTTCCTGAATGTTACGCGTTTCTACTTCTATGGCCAATTCTTTTTGCTGCTCCTTGAGGTATTGACGTACTTGGGCCACAGCTGGGCCGATGCCGCCGGCGAAATCAATGTGGTTGTCCTTGAGCATCACCATATCGTATAACCCCATGCGGTGATTATGTCCACCCCCAAGGCGCACGGCCCACTTCTCCAATACCCTCAATCCAGGTGTGGTCTTTCGGGTGTCTAACAGTCGGCAAGAGGTGTGCGCAATACGCTGCGCCATGTGGTGTGTTTTGGTGGCAACCCCTGAAAGGCGCTGCATGTAGTTGAGCACGAGGCGTTCGCTCTGGAGCAGTTTGATCGTGTTGCCTTCCACGGTGAACACTACGGAGCCTGCAGTGATCCACTGACCGTCTTTCGCATCGGCCTTAAAATTTACCGAGGAATCGATTTTTTGGAATATGTATTTCGCTAAGGCGATACCGGCAATGATGCCATTCTCCTTCATCAGTAGTTTCGCTCGTCCACGACTTAGGGGCGATAAACAACTCAAGGCGCTATGGTCTCCATCTCCAATATCTTCGGCGATGGCAAATTCGATTTGTGGGTCGAGCAAAGAAAAATTGGGCACAAAATCTTCTTTCGCAGACATATTCCTAGGGGATTCCTTTAGTGTTCTCAATGCAAGTTAGCATCTTTGTAGGGCACATGAAGATTGTATTCACGGTTATTGGCAAAACTTCTGAACCATTCCTTAGGGAAGGGGCCCAATTATTTGCGGGGCGCCTCAAACACTATATCTCTTTTGAATATACCGAGTTGCCGGATGTTAAAGGCGGAGGCAAGCTCAGTCCACAAGCATTGAAAGAAGCAGAGGCAGATGTTTTTCTCAAGTTTTTCCAACCGGGGGATACCATTGTGTTGCTCGATGAAAAGGGCAAAGAATACCACAGTCGTGGATTTGCTACACAGCTGCAAAAATGGATGAATGCTGGGCCAAAGCGACTGGTGTTTGTGGTTGGGGGTGCCTTTGGTTTTTCAGATCGCATGTATGCCGCTGCTCAATCAAAACTGAGCATGAGTAAAATGACCACCTCACACCAATTAATCCGTGTTGTATTTTTAGAACAGCTCTACCGCGGCATGACCATATTGAATAACGAACCTTACCACAACGACTAATGGGTGCATATAGCTTTGAAAGCATTGCCAAAGACCTCAAGGCAGGCAAGTACGCTCCCGTTTACTTCTTCGCGGGTGAGGAGCCCTTCTATGCCCAGCAGCTTTTGCAACTCATCGAGAAAGGAATCTTAGACGAATCCGAACGCAGTTTCAACCAAACCGTATTGTACGGCAAGGAGACGAACATGTTACAGATTCTCGAGGAGGCCAAACGCTTTCCTATGATGAGCGAGCGCATTGTTGTTGTGGTGAAAGAAGCACAGCATTTGAAGGCGGCGGATTGGGAACTGTTGGCCGGTTATTTGGACCAGCCACAGCCAAGCACCGTGCTGGCCTTTGGACACATGCACAAAAAATTGGACAAGCGCAGCAAGGCCGGAAAAGCCATTAAAGCGAACACCGTGTTTTTGGAAAGCGATCCCCTGCGCGATTACCAAGTAATGCCGTGGCTAGAAAAGGAATTGGACGCCAAGGGATTCCGTTGCTCCTCCAATGTCGTGGCTGCCATGGCCGAACAGGTGGGCACGGATTTGAGCCGCTTGCACAAGGAAGTGGAGAAGCTTGATGTAGCCATGGGCGATAGGCGCGATTTAAGCGCGGATGATATCGAGCGTCATATTGGGATCAGCAAGGATTATAACAACTTTGAGCTCGTGGCAGCAATCGCCGAACGCAATATCGCCAAGGCCTTCAAAATCGTCCATTACTTCAGCAAAAATCCCAAAGAGCATCCCGTGCAGATGACCACCGGGATCTTGTTCAATTTCGTGAACAACCTACTGCAGTACCACAACATGAAAGGCAAGCCGGAAAAATCTATTGCCTCCGCACTAAAGATTCACCCCTATTTCCTAAAACAATTTGCACAAGCCTCACGTCATTACAGTGGTGCCCATACCCTGGTGATGCTCGAAGAGCTCCTCATATTTGATAGAAAATGCAAAGGCGTCATCGCTTCTAGCGCAAATGAATACGAACATTTGAGAGAATGGCTCATCAAGTGCGTACTTTAGTACTCCCTAACCTTAGAAATGAAAAGATTCCTAACCATATTTTCCCTGTTTTTAGCGACAGTAGTATATGCCCAGCCTCAGATGCTGCGCGGGTTCGTCTATGAGAAAAGTAACGGCGCTCCCATTCCCTATGCCAACATTGTTGTAAAAGGAGAAGGTCGCGGAACCATCACTAATTTGGACGGCTATTTCCAGTTGGCGGATCTTCCGGTGGGCGAAGTCCAAGTGACCGTGAGTTTTTTAGGGTACGAGACCGTGAGTGAGACCGTTCGTATCTACAAAAACAAGCCCAACACCATCAAGGTCTACCTCGACGAAGGTTCACAAATGTTGAACACGGTAGACTTGAATATCGAACGGGCGGAGAAAAAAGTAAAGGTCAATACTGCAGTAGTGAATCTGACACCTAAATCCATCGAAACCTTCTCCGCTGGGGGAGATCCGGATCTGATGAAAGCCATTTCCGTTTTACCGGGGGTGGTCACTACTGGGGATCAAGGAGGTCAATTATACATTCGCGGTGGTGCGCCCATCCAAAACCTTGTGTTGCTCGACGGGATGATCATCTATAATCCCTTCCACAGCATTGGATTCTTCTCAGTTTTTGATACTGACGTACTACAAAGTGCGAAGGTTTACACGGCCGGTTTTGGTGCTGAATATGGTTCTAGAAACAGTTCGGTCATGGACATCCGTACCCGCGACGGGAACCGTTCTGAGGCCACCGGGAAGCTATATTCCTCTACCTACATGAGCAAGCTCCTTGTGGAGACTCCTCTGGGTAAAAAGGATAAGAATGGCTTGGCCAATAACAGCCTGTTCTTGAGTGGGAAGACGAGCTACTTGCGCCAATCGGCCCCAATTTTTTACCCCTATGTGGAAACTCGATTCGGGGGATTGCCCTTCACCTTCAACGATATTTACGGCAAGTTCACCACGCAAAGTAAGGGCGGCTCAAAGTTGAGCGCGAAGGCCTTTAATTTCTCTGATGCCGTGATGTTGGACAGTGCACAAGGCATTCAATGGAACAGTTGGGGGTATGGGGCAAATTTCACCGTAATACCACCCGCCTCCGCAACTCTTATTCAGGGCGATTTTGCGCAGAGTTATTATTACATCTCAAGTACAGAGAACCCGGACCAGCCGCGCAATTCTTCCATCAATGGTTTTAACGGTGGATTGGATTTCACCTATTTCTTGGGCAAGGCGGACGAGATTAAATACGGCTTGGACCTCATCGGATATACCACAGACTTTAATTACACGAACTCTTTGGGATTAGGGCTGAACCAGCAAGAAAGTACCACGGAATTAGGTGGATTCTTTAATTACCGCAAAGTCGGTACACTCTTAATTCTTGAGCCCGGGTTGCGTTTCCATTATTATGGCTCCTTGAGTGAGCTCAGTGTAGAGCCTAGACTGGGTTTGAAGTACAGCATTACCGAAGATTTTAGGTTCAAGGCTTCCGGAGGGAAGTACAGCCAAAACCTTGTCGCGGCCAATAGCGACCGCGACGTGGTCAACCTCTTTTATGGGTTTTTATCTGGGGCGACAGATTTGCCGACTAGTTTCCGCGACCGCCCCATCACCTCCAAGCTCCAAAAAGCAACTCACGGCGTAGCCGGTTTCGAATACGATTTGGGTGACCATTGGGATGTGACGGTGGAATCTTATATCAAGGACTTCTCGCAGATCTCCAACATCAACCGCAACAAGCTCTACGACGATGTACCGGCCTACAGCGATCGTCCGGAAATCTTGCGCAAAGACTTCATCGTCGAGCACGGATGGGCCTATGGTTATGATGCCTTGGTTAAGTTTGAAAAAGGACGTTATTACTTCTGGGGGGTATATGCGTGGAGCAAGGTGCAACGTGACGACGGTATTCAAGTCTATGCGCCAAACTTTGACCGTCGACACAATGTAAACCTCGTTGCAAACGTGAAGATGGGTAAGGAGGAGCGTTGGTTCTTGAGTGTGCGTTGGAATTTAGGAACCGGATTCCCATTCACTCCAACCCAAGGCTATTATCCGGGAATTGATTTCTTGGATCCATTTGGGAATCCTGATATCAACTTTGATTACACCACGGCCAATGGCGACCCTAGCGTGCTCTACGGTGCCTTGAACGGAAACAGGCTGCCCACTTACCACAGGTTAGATGCTTCACTGAAGTACAGTACGACCTTGAAAACGGGTCAGGCTGAGGTAGTTATTGGGGCCACAAACATGTACAACAGGGAGAATATTTTCTACTATGATCGTGTCGCTGCGGAGCGCGTGAATCAGCTCCCAATCATGCCTACGATTAGCGCAAGTTTTACCTTTTAATTCGCGGCAAAAAGAGGTACTTTTGTGCTGTTTTGATTCAAACTATGGCGAGCACAAAGTACATCTTCGTCACCGGAGGGGTGACATCATCATTAGGTAAGGGTATTATTTCGGCTTCTTTGGCCAAACTCCTTCAGGCACGTGGCTACCGTGTGACCATTCAGAAATTGGACCCTTATATCAATGTTGATCCAGGAACACTGAACCCCTACGAGCACGGAGAGTGTTACGTTACCGAAGATGGTGCTGAAACAGATTTGGATTTAGGTCACTACGAGCGTTTCTTGAATACGCCGACCTCTCAAGGAAACAACGTTACCACGGGTAGAATCTACCAAAGCGTCATCGATAAGGAGCGCCGTGGGGACTACTTAGGAAAGACCGTACAGGTCATTCCTCACATCACAGATGAAATCAAAAACCGCGTGAAGATTCTGGGTGAAACCGGAAACTTTGACATCGTCATCACCGAAATCGGCGGTACGGTGGGGGATATTGAGGCATTGCCGTATATCGAATCTGTACGTCAGCTCAAATGGGAGTTGGAACGCAATTGTATGGTGATTCACTTGACCTTGTTGCCGTACTTGAATGTAACGGGCGAGTTGAAGACGAAGCCTACGCAGCACAGTGTGAAAACCATGCTCGAAAGCGGGGTGCAGCCTGATGTTTTGGTTTGTCGTTCAGAGCACCCTGTAGATGACGATATCAAGCGCAAATTAGCCCTGTTTACCAACGTGCGTCAACGCAATGTGATTGAATCACGTGATGCGAGTACCATCTATGAGGTGCCGCTGATGATGTACAACGAAAAGTTGGACGAGGTGGTTTTGGATCACTTTGGATTGGCAACGAAAACACAGCCTAACTTAGACAAATGGCGTGAATTTTTGACGCGTTTGAAATTCCCTAAGCGCACGGTAGAAATAGGGTTGATCGGTAAATACGTGGAGTTAAAGGATAGTTATAAATCTATTTCTGAAGCTTTCATTCACGCCGGTGCTGCAAATGAAGTGCAGGTTAAGGTTCGCTGGATTCACTCTGAGCACTTGACCCCAAAGAATGCTGCGAAATCCTGTCAAGGACTTGATGGTATCTTGGTAGCGCCAGGATTTGGTGAGCGTGGTTTCGAAGGCAAAGTAGCGACCGTTCAATATGCACGCGAGAACAAGATTCCATATTTCGGAATTTGTTACGGTATGCAGGCTGCCGTTATTGAATATGCACGAAACGTCGTGGGGTGGACTGATGCGAATACAACGGAGGTAGATCCAAAGTCGAGCAAGCCAGTTATTGCCTTGATGGACGAGCAGCATCATATCACAGATATGGGCGGAACGATGCGTCTTGGTGCCCAAAAATGTGAACTCAGCAAAGATTCGCAAGCTTTTGCAGCGTACGGAGAAACGGCCATTACCGAACGTCACCGTCACCGTTACGAATACAACAACGACTATAAAGAAGAGCTGGTAGCTGCAGGATTAAAAGCTACGGGTATTAACCCAGAAAGCGGCTTGGTAGAGGTCATTGAGATTGAAGATCACCCGTTCTTTGTTGGGGTACAATACCACCCAGAATACAAGAGTACGGTGCTCAATCCGCATCCTCTTTTTGTATCTTTTGTTAAAGCCGCGGACCTACACCGCCAAAACAAATAATTCATGGAAAATCAGAAAGCGGGTTTTGACCGCAATCAACTCATAGGCTTCTTGCTCATTGCTACGATCATGGTTGGCTTTGGCTGGTGGCAGAGCGCTAACATGCCAGAGGTTGAAGAAGCTACCGGCACAGAATTGGTAGAAGAAGCGGCTTCGGCAGCAGAAGAAGTTTCGGAAGCTGTTGAAATGACTGTAGCAGTTCTAGATTCTAATGCATTCGTGGCCGAAGAGGTGAGCATTGAGAATGACGATATAAAATTGACGTATTCAACCTTAGGTGCTCAACTAGTACGTGCACAGATTAAGGGGTACCAAACGTACGATTCAGCTGAGGTGTTGCTAGTGAACAATAACCAGGTTTGGGACATCAAACTGCCAGGTGATGCCGCTTTAAGTACGAAGGAATTTAATGTAGTTTCTCAGAACGGTACGTCATTGATGCTCAGTGATGGCGCAACAGAAGTCAAGGTAAGTCTCGAAGAATCTGGCTTTATGGCCAACTATACCGTCAGTGGTTCCGCGAGTGCTGCTGGCAAGCCAGAACTGTTTTGGGAGCGTACGGCTTACCGTACAGAGAAAGGTATTAGCAACGAACGTATTTATTCAACCTACTCTTACAAAGTACAAGAGGATGGCGATGTAGAAAACTTGAGCGGTCGCGGTGGCGATGATTCGGAGGATGTTGGCGCAGTGAATTGGCTTGCGCAAAAACAGCATTTCTTCTCCTACATCGTGCAGCCAGAAGAAGGTTTTGCCTCGGCAACTGTTGCGACTGTTAACGGTACAGATGAAGATGAGAGCATCGTAAAGGTGTTCAGTTCGAATGCAACCTTAAATCAAAGTGTTAACGGTGCCTACAGCTTGCCGTTTTCGATGTACTTAGGGCCGAACCACTATCAAACGTTGAAAGAGCAGGGTCAGGATTACGAGAAGGTCATCAACTTTGGTTGGGGAATTTTCGGATGGATTGGTCGCGGGGTTGTGGTGCCAGTATTTAACTGGTTGGACGGCTACGGTTGGAACTACGGGATCATCATCTTGATCATGGTGCTCATCATCAAGGGAGCGCTCTCGCCGTTGACTTTTGCCTCTTACCGTTCGATGGCGAAGATGCGTGTATTGAAGCCGCAGCTTGAAGCGATCAACGAGAAGTTTGGGGATAAGGATGCCATGGGCAAGCAACAAGCGCAAATGGCCTTATACCGCGAAGCTGGGGTGAACCCATTGGGCGGTTGTATTCCGGTATTGGTTCAGATGCCTATTCTTTTTGCCATGTTCCGATTCTTCCCTGCGTCCATCGAGTTGAGAGGGCAGAGCTTCCTTTGGGCAACGGATTTGAGTACTTATGATGCCTTGATTTCTTGGGAATCACACATTCCAATCTTGAGCACCTTATACGGTAACCACATTTCCATCTTCACCTTGTTGATGACGGGCTCAACCATATTATACACCCGCATGAATCAGAGCATGACAGCTTCTACAGGAAGTGCTGAGCAGATGAAGCAGATGCAGGTAATCATGTACTTGATGCCGCTGATTTTCATGTTTGTGTTGATAAAAGAGTTTATGAAGAAAACTATAAGGAAATTCAGAATAACACAAAATTCCCAAGATTTTATAATCATGCTTTCTTAGATAGCGAACATTATTGGAACGGTCCAAAAGAAAAATTTATACCAATT
>JAURAE010000050.1 GCA_030829675.1 Schleiferiaceae bacterium | reverse complement strand
GGTTCTACGGCACGCACCATTTTCACCTCCCACCCTGTGGAACTCGAGATCGAAGGCTCCACCATCCACGTCCCACAAAAAGGGGAGAAGCGAAAACTCATCGACCTGAGCATCAAGAATGCCTTGTACTACCGACAAGAAAAGCTCAAGAACATTCAAATCGTCGATCCAGACCGTCATGTGAAGCGCATCATGACCCAAATGAAGACCGACTTGCGTATGCCTGTGGAGCCGCGTCATTTGGAATGTTTCGACAACTCGAACATTCAGGGGACCAACCCCGCAAGCGCGTGTGTGGTCTTTAAAAACGGAAAGCCCTCCAAGAACGACTACCGCAAGTTCAACATCAAAACGGTCGAAGGTCCCGATGATTTTGCCTCGATGGAGGAGGTCGTGCACCGACGCTACAAGCGACTGGTGGAGGAAGGAGAGCCACTGCCGCAGCTCATTATTATTGATGGCGGTAAGGGCCAATTAGGCGCTGCACTCAAAGCCCTAGAAAGATTAGGTTTGCGCGGCAAGATCACCATCATCGGCATCGCCAAGCGTTTGGAAGAGCTCTACTTCCCCGGCGACCCCTACCCGCTGCATTTGGACAAGCGTTCGGAGACCTTGAAGATCATCCAACAGGCGCGTGACGAGGCACACCGCTTCAGCTTGAGCCACCACCGTAATAGACGTAGCAAGGGTACTTTCAAAAGTGAGTTGGAAGCCGTTAAGGGAATTGGACCCGAAACGATCAAGGAATTATTGCGCCAATTCAAGAGCGTAAAACGCATCAAAGCCGCCAGCTTCGAGCAACTGAAAGAAATCGTAGGTCACGCCAAAGCAAAGGTGCTTACGGACTATTTCTCGTCCGACAAATAAGTCTGCCAGCTGTGGTGGAAGAACAGCACCGCCGTTTCGTCGCGGTCGTTGAAATATTGAATCATTCGTGCAACGGCGGTAACGATTTCCTTAGCTTTTTCAATACGTTCCTTTAAAATCAAATCGATACTGTCGATATAGATGGCTACGCCCTCTCCAGTGACTGATAAGTCCTCCGCATCACGTTCCTCCTCCTCTTCACTGTCGAGGATTTTCACGATGGGCCACTTCAAATCAGCCGCAGCCAATTCCTCGCGAACCTCATCAACATCAACCACAAACTGTACGGAAATTCCTTCAAACATCGAATTCAGATTTGGTACAAAGGTCAGACAAAATCGCTGATCTCTCCTAGGTCTTTCTTGGAAATATCTGGGACTTGGGCACCGTCGGCAGCATAGCCCACAGGCATCAACAAAAAGGCGCGTTCGTTAGAGGGACGACCTAAAATCTTACCCAGAAAATCCATGGGAGAAGGGGTGTGGGTCAAGGTCGATAGGCCTGCTGCGTGAATCGCTGCAATCAAGAATCCACAGGCAATACCTACGCTTTCCTGCACGTAATAATTCTTCGCCTTCTGCCCGCCCTCGTCTACCTCGTAGTTTTTGCGAAACACCACAATCAACCAGGGCGCCGTCTCAAGAAAGGGCTTCTCCCAGTCCGTGCCGAACGGCTTCAAATCCTCCAGCCATTGATCGCTCGCACGACCGCCGTAGAAGGCTCGTTCCTCCTCCTCTGCGGCAAGACGGATTTGGCGCTTGAGGTCCGGATCTTGAACGGCCACGAAATGCCAAGGCTGCTTGTTGGCGCCGGAGGGCGCGGAAGCCGCAAGGGCAATCAATCGCTCGATGGTTTGGCGCGGCACAGGGGCATCGCTAAACTCCCGAAGCGACCGGCGCGTAGATAGCGCACGTTCCACTGCTTCGAACAAGGTTTGTACTTCCCGGTCGTTCGATGGCCAGGGTTCGTATGGTTTAAAATTGGGATCCATTTCCCTAAAATAAGGGACTTTATTCGTCGCTCAAGACTTTTCCGTCCTCAATGCTGATGATGCGACGGGCTTTTTTAATAACTCGATCGTCATGGGTGGCAAAAACAAAGGTCATTCCCTCCTCCTTATTGAGCTTCTCCATGATGTCCAAGAGGTTCGCAGTGCTGGTCGAATCCAAGTTTGCCGTGGGCTCGTCTGCCAATACAAATTGAGGCTTGGATGCGAGCGCTCGGGCCACGGCCACGCGCTGCTGCTGTCCTCCGGATAATTGGCCCGGACGTTGTCCTTCCTTTCCTTTCAGTCCCACCGCCTCGAGCAGTTGCTGGGCACGTGCCTCGCGCTCTTCTTTAGGACGGTCCTGCAGTAGCATAATGAAGCTTACATTCTCCTGGGCGCTGAGCACGGGAATGAGGTTGTAGGCCTGGAACACAAATCCGATGTTTCGCAAGCGGAAGTCGATGAGTTGGTTTTCGCTCAGTGTGGTGATGTCTACCCCACCAATCTCGATGCTGCCTGAGGTCGGTTTATCTAAACCACCCAACAAGTTTAGCAAAGTGGTTTTCCCACAGCCGGAAGGCCCTTTGAGGGCGGTAAACTCGCCTTCAGTAATGGTCAGATTGATCCCGTTGACGGCGTGCACAGGCACAGCGCCTTCATAGACCTTCTCGAGATTCTTGATTTGAATTACCGGTTTACTCATAACTATTGGCCACGGATGGCTTCTACTGGGTTCAACTTCAGGGCACGGACTGCCGGCAGAATAGAGGCAATGAGTGCTGTGGTCACCACCATGATGGCGATAATAATATAGTATTCAGGTACGATTTCCGGGTAGATAATGCTCTGCACGCCAAGTTCCGCGAGTCCCTCTTTCTTGCTGGTCAGATCAATGCCTATGCGCATCATGATTCGGGTACTGAGATCGCCCAATACAATACCAATGGGCCCGCCAACACAACCCAGCATCAGGGTTTCGAGCAAAATCATCAGAAAGAGCTTGCGTTTATTCATGCCCACAGCCATCAACATGCCCAGTTCTCTACGGCGCTCCAAAATCGCCATGAGCATATTATTGATGATGCCAAAGAGCAGCGCCATCATAATGATCCCTAGTACGAGTACGAGCATGATAGCCATCATATCGTCTGCAAAACCCAGCTCAGGGTTGACCTGTTTCCACGACTTTAAGGACATACCATTCGGCAGCACCGAGGCCAGCTCGACGGTCTTCTCGTCGGTATCCACGGTCTCGTCAAACCTAACCAGTACTTCATGCACCAGCGGGGCTCCCAAGGTTTGTTCCAAATCCTTATGATGCACGTACAGGTGAAACTCATCCCAAGTAGCATTCAGTGTTTTATAAATTCCGGAAACGCGGAAGGAAGCACGACTGAGTGTGCCTTCTGCATCTTGGAAAGTCAGGACCACCTTGCTGCGGAGTTTTAGGCCTAATCTATTGGCCAATTTTTCTCCAATAACCAACCTGTTCCGGCCGGCAGATTCAAAGAAATCACCGTCCACCAATGTCATGGGAAGCGTGGTTTGTGCACGTTCGTCTTTAGGCCAAACCCCCATAATGCGGACGGCACGCGCACTCTTTGCGCTGTTGATCATGCCTTGCAACACCGTGCGCTGTGCAGTACCCGCTACGAAAGGTAAACGCTCGACCTCTTCCCGCAGCTTAGTCACTGCAACATCGTCCCCGAGTACGGCTCCAGATAAAGGCTCGGCATCGAATGCGGTACTGTGAATTTGTGCATGGCCGATCGTCGTGCCAATGGCTGAAGCCGTGCGCTCATTATTCATCCCAAAAGAGAATCCAATGATCAACAGACCCGCCCATATGCCTACAGCGATTGAGCCGATCACAATAAAGGATCGAACCTTAGATCTCCATATGTTGCGCCAAGCTACTTTGAAGATCATGATCGCATGCTTTTAACGGGTTCGAGCTTCATAATTTTCCATACGGCATAGGAACTGACAAGGATTCCTATGACGAACACAATAGCCCCGTGGTTCAGGTTGATGATGAACGAAGTGGTAGTGTAGAGTTTTGGCTCAAAATCGAACTGTTCAATAGCCTCTTTCATTTGGCCACTAATATCGATGGGATTGTACTTGAAATAAAATTGGACCGGCTTCACTAAGGCCATACCCACGATGGCTCCTCCAAGAGTGAGTATAAGATTTTCAAGCACGGTAACCACGGCTAACTTAGACTTTCGCATCCCTATGCTGACCAAAATCCCGAACTCGCGCTCACGTTCGCTTACCATCATAATGACAGTCCCGAGCAAGACGAAAGAGATGATGAAATACAAAATGGTAATGAAGATTTGCCCTCCTGCCATATCTGCCTCTATGGTTTGAATGAGCTCTGGAAAGAGTTCCTCCCATTCCAACAACTCCAACTCTTCGCCCAATATGGGCAACAGTTCAGCCTTAACTTCTTTGTGGTCGGCGGTCGGCTCAATATCTATGACCGCAGTGGTCAACAAGCCCATTCCATTGTACATCCATTGTGCCGTTTGAAGGGGCATAAGGACCAATTGTTTGTTCAATTCGGGGTTTGAGATTTTTGCGATGCCGCTCACCATGAATTGGCCATAGGCACTCGCTCCCCGATATCCCTGACTTAAAAACAATAAGGAATCACCCACGCCGACTTTTAAAAACTCAGCCAAGCCCTCACTTACCACCACCTGATCTGAGCCTGGTTCAAAAACACTTCCGGAAACAATCTGATCAATTAGCTGTAACCCGGGCAACTCGAATTCAGGTTCAATACCAAGTACCAAGCTTCCCCTATTACTCTGACCCGTGCTCACCAAGGAAAAACTTTCTAACCTGCGCACCACTGATCGGACCCCATCGACTTCCTGCCATTGCGCAACGGGCAATGCAGCTTCGTCCATGCTAAGGTCCAAGCTTTGCTCTCCCCAAAATCCTTTTTGATGTACCTGGAGGTAGCCGAAATTATTGGCGACGATATCGTCCACCATATGCTCCCAAACACCCACCTGAAAGCTTCTAAGGACCACTGCGAAAATGACACAAAACATTACCGCAGCAATGGTGATCATGCTTCTCCCCTTATTTCGCCAGATATTTCTCCACGCGAGCTTGAGCATTATTGCACGAGTTTCATGTTGCTACGCTCAAAAAAACCAGCTGAAAAAGTCGGATTAAAGTCTAATTTCTTGTAGGTCATCTCAGTAAAAAATCCCTCTTCATCTGCCGGAATGATCGTTAGCTTGGATGGCAGCTCCTGTCCGCCAAGATTTTTGATCTCCGAAGCCTGTAAGGTCGTTACCAAATAATCGTCTTCATCAAAAAACTCTGTGCGTAATTGAAGGGTTTGTTTAACGGAAATATGTGTAACCACTTTTCCCCAAACTACTGCTGCTTCAGGTTTTGGGACCAATTCTATTTGATAGCACGGAACCCCGTCAACAGAAACGACGCCCAACAACTTGTGCTCGTAATCTTCTACCAACGACCCCGCATTAATCAGGGCATCGTTCGTGAAATCCGTTCCCATCCAACTCTGCACCATCGCTGCCGGCAAGGCAACTACCTTTTTAATCCCGGGAACATAGTGCCACACATTATCCCCATTACGCAAGAATACCGTCCCCTTTTCACGGGCCGGTCCTGTAATGAGAATCATGGTTTTGTCCATTCCCTCGTTCCAGATTTTCGCATCCATCGTACGCTCCCACTTCGGACGTACTGTGCGAATACTCACCTCAGCAGCAGAACGAGTTCCGCTCAACTTTGCCTCAGCTTGTTTTAGAAGGGTGGTAGGGTTTTGCCCAAACACAAATGAAGTTGCGCAGGCAAGTATTAGGGATGTAAAAAATCTTGTCATAGCCTTAGGTGTGTTTGCTTAACGCACAAACCGGCACTATGTTTTTAAAGGGGTTAGTTTAATTTCAGGGCCAATTTCGCCATGACTTTCTTCGCCGATTTCCCCTCGTACAACACCTCGTTCACTGCCTTGACAATAGGCATCTTCACCTCGTGTTTTTTTCTAATCTTAGCCACCAATGGCACGGCATAATAGCCTTCCGCCACCATGGTCATCTCCGCCTTTGCGCTCTTCACCGTGTACCCCTTGCCCAACATGTTCCCCAGCATTCTATTTCTGGAAAATTGGCTGTAGCAAGTCACCAATAAATCGCCCAAATACGCGCTCTTTTTTATATTAATTGGCCCCTCGCAAGTACTCTTCATAAACCTGCGCATCTCACGCGCCGCATTTGAAATCAGTACCGCCTGGAAATTGTCCCCATAGCCCAAACCATGGTACATCCCCGCCGCGATGGCATATATATTCTTCATCACGGCCGCATATTCCGTCCCGTAGATATCTGTACTCAACGTGCAGCGCATGTAGTGGTTCTTCAACACCCCCGCCACACGCTCGGCCACCGCTTTCTCTTTCGCAGCCACCGTCAAAAAACTCAACCGCTCCAAGGCAATCTCCTCGGCGTGACACGGACCCGTAATAACCACGATATTCTCCTCAGGAACCCCCACTACTTCGCGCAGGTACTCCCCAACGATCATGTTCTCGTCCGGAATAATTCCCTTAATGGTCGAGCACACCAGCTTCCCCGCTAGCGACCCCTCAGCCATGCCTTCCAGAACCTCCTTCACAAACGCGCTGGGCACTGCGAAAATCACAATGTCCGCCTGCGCCACCGCTGCATTCACATCCGTATAAATATGAATACTGCCCGGCTGAAAGCCTACCGAAGACAAATACCTCGGATTGTGATGGTATCGCTTAATATGCAACGCACTCTCCTCATTGTGCATCCACCAATGGCAGCTGCCCAAATTATCCGTAACCATCTTCACCACGGCAGTCCCAAAAGAACCCCCGCCAATTACGGCCACAGAAGGCTGCGTGCTTTGCATCTGATCGTCCATTAAAAGGTAATTTCAGTTTCTACTTCCTCCCCATCTCTCACATACACCAAAGCCGTCGTATCGCCTTTTTTAAAGGCCCCCAACGCCACCATGTACGCATAAATATCATCAATGGAGATATCTCCAATCTTCATGATCACATCCCCGGACTTCAACCCGGCGTTGGCCCCGGGACGCCCTTCGGTCGCCCCATCGATACGAAGCCCCGGCCCGCCAAAAAGGTAATCTGGCACGACCCCTAAGGTCACGGAGAAGTTCGGCGTGGTCTTCTGTTCTGAAGAAGTGGTTTTTTGGAACGTGAGGTTCTCATAATTGGCCGTGCGCGCGGTGATGGTGTAGATCAACGAGGCGAGCTTGGCCATGCCTTTGTAGTTGATTTTCTCCGCGTCGTCGGTCGGCTTGTGGTAATCGTCATGGGTTCCAGTGAACAGGTGCAATACCGGCAAATCCTTGTAGTAAAAAGACGTCTGGTCGGATGGACCTACGCCAGCAGGATCTTTTTTAATGTCCAAACCATGAATAGGCGTATCGAGGATCTCGTCCCATTCCGTAGCCGTTCCCGTTCCTGAAAGCTGGAGGCGGTTGTCGCGTAGGCGGCCAACCATGTCGCTATTGATCATGTATTCCACTTCCTTCAGTGGGAAGGTCGGATGGTTGGTCCAATATTTCGAGCCTATCAAACCCAATTCCTCCGCGCTGTAAAACTGGATCAAGTAGTTGTAATTCGTGTCTTGGCGTTGGGCATAATAACGCATGACTTCCAACAGCAAGGTCGTCCCCGAGCCATTGTCGTCGGCCCCATTGTGAATAGCCGCTGGTCCTTTGTACAAGCTGTTCTCACCGCCCATGCCCAAGTGGTCATAGTGCGCGCCGAGCACGACGGTTTTACGCTTGTTATTGTGGATGTACCCGATGATATTGTAGCCGTCGCTAAAACGCTCCGACATGGACACTGAAAGGTTCACTTTCTGTGCACGCTTCATCAATTTGTTGGCCGCGGCTTCGTTGCGAACGAAGAATACCGGCAAGGTTGAGGCGTTGATGCTCTTAAAGAATTCTTGGGTATCTGAAGCCGTTCCATCCGGGTTGATGAGCAATACCGCTTTAGCGCCTTTTTCTACCAAATTTGCCACGCGCTGGTTCAAGCTGTGGTACGCCGCATAGGCGCTGTGCGGGTGGATCCCGTCCGGTGAACTGACGTTCATCACGGCGATGGCGCCGTTAACATTAAGGCCTTTAAAATCATCATAAGACCCATCCTCTGTGGTGATGCCGTAGCCGACATAAACGGTTTTGCCCGAAGCTTGACCTATGTGGCTGCTTATGGATACCGGGTAAAAATCCACGTGGCCTTGGAGTTGTGCTCGGCCGACCGAAAGTGAGGTGGCATCGTAATTTACAGCGGCATATTCCGGTACTGGAAACTTTTGAAAGTAGCCATTTTCACCCATGGGTTCTATGCCTAGAGTGAGCATGCGACCGGCAATCATATCACGGGCAACATCGGCCTCTACGGTTCCGGGCTTGCGGCCCTTCAGTGAATCTGAAGCCAAGAAAAAGAGGTCATTTTCCATGCGCTTGGTCGCATCGAGATCGATGGGGACTTCTTGCGCAGATACTTGGACCGTAAAAACAGTCGTTAATAGGAGGATAAGGGGGGAGAACTTGTTCATGAGTTCGTATTTGATTCCCTACAAAGGTAGCGACCAAAGGTTATATTTGAAGTGTGAGTAACGGCATGAAAGCACTGGCCGGTCAAACGGCCATCTACGGACTAAGCAGCATCTTGGGGCGGATGATCAACTTCCTGTTGGTCCCCCTGCAAACTGCGGTATTGACCCAAGCGGAATATGGGATCAACGTAGACTTCTATTCCCTCATCGCCTTTTTGATTGTGATCTGCACCTTTGGGATGGAGACGGCGTACTTCCGTTATTCCGAACAGGAGGGGTTTGAGGAACCGAAGGTGTTCGGCGCGGCGGTGACCATGATTTTAATTGCCCTTGCGTGTATTTCCGCCTTTGCCTTCTTCGGACAGGGGCCGCTGCTCGAGGTGATGCGTTATGAGAAAACACCGCACTACCTGTTTTACTTGATTGCAATTTTAGGATTGGATGCCCTCAGCGCCATTCCCTTTGCCCGGTTGCGCCGAGAGAATAAAGCGTGGCGATTCGCCGGAATAAAATTGGCCCTGATCTTATCTAATGTGGCCATCAACCTCTACATATTCCTGCCGGCCTTCTGGGAGCAGCACGGTTCCGCGGGATGGTGGATGCACGATTTGCGCGGGGTGGATTACATTTTTATTGCCAATTTCTGGGCGTCCCTAATCATGTTTGGACTACTCATTCCTACACTGTTTCCACTTAAACTCACCCTAGAAAAAAAGTATGTTAAAACTCTTTTGGTCTTTGGCATTCCACTCCTCATTGGTGGATTAGCAGGCATAGCCAATGAGATGCTCGACCGCCAATTACTGAAGTATTTGCTGCCTGAAGAGAGCTGGGCCGAAGGAGTGGGCGTATATGGTGCCGTGTACAAGATTTCCATCTTCTTGATTTTGTTTAATCAGGCCTTTCGATACGCGGCAGAGCCGTTTTTCTTCCGCAACGCCAAGACGGCCGATGGCCCCAAGCGAATGGCTAAGGTCATGGAAGGTTTTGCTTGGGTAATGTGTGTGGGATTTGTTTTAATACTCTCCGGGCTGGATTATCTTAAATTCTTTGTTGACGATAAGTTTTGGGTTGGTCTTCATTTGGTTCCTATTTTATTATTGGCCAATGTCATTCTAGGCATTAATACCAATCTGAACATGTGGTATAAAGTGAGTGATAAAACCTCCTACGGTATATACATAACCTTTATTGGTCTTGCTGT
>JAURAE010000004.1 GCA_030829675.1 Schleiferiaceae bacterium | reverse complement strand
ATGTTTCCGAGACTTAAAAAGATAGTGAATTCAAAGGCAGCGGCTGCGATGTAGGCGCCTAAAGCCACGAGGAGCAACCCGGCTATTCCACCGAGTAGACAAAGCACAACAGATTCCGTTAAGAATTGGCTCAGGATAATAAAGTCCTTCGCGCCCAATGCCTTTTGAATACCTATTTCATTGGTACGCTCCCGAACGGAAACGAACATGATATTGGCGATGCCGAAGCCCCCGACGAGTATGGAGAACATTCCGATGATGGTTCCCATGATGCCCAAAGCACCGAACAAACTGTCGAGTTGATTGGAAATAAGCGAAGGGTCGTTGAGTGCAAAATTATCGTCGGCACCGGGGCGCAATCGGCGAATGGAGCGCATGATGCCGGTGAGCTCATCTTTTAATTGGGCCACCGTAATCCCCTCCTTTGCACTGGCCATGATCACATTGCTTTCGTTGCGATCGGTATTCACCACCATGCGTACTTTCTTGAAGGGCACCACCACCATCTTATCGTAGCTCTGACCAACCAAGCTTTCACCTACTTTTTCAAACACCCCTATAACCGTGAGCTTTTGACCGCTGATGGTCACTCGTTGACCGATGATTTCCTCCCCGGGCAAGAACAAACCATCCGCGATGGAAGATCCTATAATACACAAGGGACGGCCGGCATTCATTTCAGATTCCGTGAAATAGCGCCCTTGGGCTAATTCGAAACTCCAAATCTTATTGTAGTCAAACGTCGTTCCGAGCACATCCACACCAGTAGCATTATTCGCATCTCTCTTGACGGTTGCACCACCGAGTGAACTGCCAAAAGCTATATGTTCGGCATATTGACTACGACGCTGGAGTAAGTCCGCTTCATGGCTCAACGGCACAGGACGATTCAAATACTTCCACCAGGCGAAATCTGCACCACCGCCCCAAGGCCATTTTTGAACGTAGACAACATTATCACCGAATTGGCTCACACTATCTCTAATACTCTTTTCAAGACTATCCACGATACTGTAAACCAAAATGATAGCGAAGATCCCAATGGTAATACCAAGTAAGGATAATAGCGTGCGCAGCTTATTCGTAGCCAGTGATATAAAGGCGAAAACAAAGCTCTCTTTTAGCAATCTTAAATAGGTGCGCACAGGGGTATGGATTTCCTTCAAAATTAGCGTATTTGATAGAGATTCTGAGGAGCGAAAACCTTACTTTTGCTCTTTCTCAAGTTTTCCACTTAAAACCCTCTGCTTCATGCGTATCAAAAACGCCTTGATTTCTGTTTTTCACAAGGACGGATTAGGTCCTATCGTCGATGCCCTTAACGCCATGGGAACCACCATTTATTCTACCGGTGGAACACAGGCATTCATTGAAGACCGAGGCACTTCGGTGGAACGCGTCGAGGATCTCACCTCTTATCCTTCTATCCTTGGAGGACGAGTTAAAACGCTTCATCCCAAAGTCTTTGGCGGTATTTTGGCGAGAAGAGATCATGAAGGCGATCAAGCGCAAATGAGCGAATATGATATTCCATACATGGATTTGGTCATTGTAGACTTGTATCCATTCGAAGCTACCGTAGCATCTGGCGCACCAGAACAGGACATTATTGAGAAAATCGACATCGGCGGCATCTCTTTGATTCGTGCCGCAGCGAAAAACTTCAAGGATTGCTGGATCATTTCCAATATGGAGCAATATGCAGATGCTCTCGAAGTCTTACAGAGCCAAGAAGGTGCAACTCTTGAAGTTCGTCGCAGATATGCACTCGAAGCCTTTGATGAGAGCTCAAATTATGATACTGCCATCTACCGCTACTTCGCTGGAGACCGCCTAGATCTGAAAATCAGCGGACGTCAGAAGCAAAGTCTTCGCTACGGCGAAAACCCCCATCAAGAAGCAGCGTATTACGGTAACCTCGATGATGCACTCGAACAAATTCACGGTAAAGCACTGAGCTACAACAACCTGCTTGATATAGACGCTACAGTAAACCTCATCCGCGAATTCAACAATACCACTATTGCGATCATCAAGCACAACAATGCTTGTGGATTGGCCACGCGCCCTACTCTTTCACAAGCATGGGACGATGCCTTGGCGGGCGACCCGGTCAGTGCCTTCGGTGGAGTCATTGCTGCAAACCGCGTCATAGACAAAGCGACAGCCGAGAAAATGAATACCTTGTTCTTTGAGGTATTGATGGCCCCTGGATACGATGAAGATGCACTTGAGATTTTAAAAAGCAAAAAGAATAGAGTACTGCTCATCCTCAAGGATTATGAAGTCCCTGCGTTTAATGTCCGTACCGTACTCAACGGCACTTTGGTTCAAGCCAGAGATGCGAAGACCGAAACACAAGCGAACATGGAAACGGTCACCAGAGTGGCGCCAACACAAGAGCAGCTGGAAGATTTAGAATTTGCCGCAAAGATTTGTAAGCATACGAAGTCGAATACTATTGTACTCGCCAAGGGCGGTCAGTTGTTGGGTTCAGGAACGGGTCAGACTTCACGCGTTGATGCCTTGAACCAAGCTGTAGAGAAAGCGCAGCGCTTTGGGTTCAGCCTTCAAGGAGCCGCCATGGCTTCGGATGCGTTCTTCCCTTTCCCGGACTGCGTGGAGATTGCCGATAATGCAGGAATTACCTGTGTAATTCAGCCCGGAGGATCTATTCGCGACAAGGAAAGCATAGACTATTGTGATGCCCATGGTATGACAATGGTAACCACTGGAATCCGTCACTTTAAACACTAATTTTTATTACCTTGTTCTCCTATGGGTTGGTTTAATTTCATGACAGAGGATATCGCTATTGACCTTGGTACGGCCAATACGCTGATCACCTACCAAGACAAGGTAGTGGTGGATTCTCCTTCAATTGTCGCAAAAGACCGCAGAACCGGTCAAGTTATTGCTGTCGGGCAGGAGGCTCGTCAAATGCATGGTAAAACACACGAGAATATCAAGACCATTCGTCCTTTGAAGGACGGAGTGATTGCGGATTTCGAAGCATCAGAGCACATGATTCGTGAGCTGATTAAGAGCATACCTTCATTCAAGAAGCGTTTGTTCCCTCCGAGCCTGCGCATGGTTATTTGTATTCCTTCTGGAATTACCGAGGTTGAAAAACGTGCTGTTCGAGACAGTGCCGAACGTGCCAACGCCAAGGAAGTATACCTTATTCATGAGCCTATGGCTGCAGCCATAGGCATCGGTGTCAACGTATTGGAACCGAAAGGAAACATGATCATCGATATCGGTGGCGGTACTACAGAAATTGCAGTCTTGGCCATGGGAGGCATTGTTTGTGATAAAAGTGTTAAAGTAGCAGGAGATGTTTTCACCAATGACATTGCGCTATATATGCGTTCACAACACAACCTGTATGTGGGTGAGCGTACTGCAGAAAACATCAAAATCGCGGTTGGCGCAGCCATCGAAGATTTAGAAGATGCACCAGAACCTTATTCAGTACAAGGCCGCGATCTACTTACGGGAAAACCTAAGCAGGTCCAGGTAGGGCACGCAGAGATCAGCCGTTCGTTAGAAAAGAGCATTACCAGAGTAGAGGATGCAGTCATGGAGGCATTGAGTAACACTCCGCCAGAATTGGCCGCAGATATCTATAATTCCGGTATCTACCTTGCAGGTGGCGGTTCCATGTTGCGCGGACTCGACAAGCGTATCTCTGCAAAAACCGACCTTCCTGTATATGTTGCTGAAGATCCACTTCGCGCAGTAGTACGAGGAACGGGTATTGTATTGAAAAATCTCGAGCATTTTAAGACCATCCTACAGAGCTAATAGAACACCATGAGGCAACTGATACTTTTTCTTTCGAAGTATCGAAACACTTTGTTGCTCATTGTGTTGGTAGGTCTATCTTTTTTCAGACATACACAGAAAAACCCTGTGGCTGAGCACAGCATTAATTCCGTTGGCTTTGGCACCATGGCCGGCATTCAGAACTCCCTGAATAGCTGGAAGGGTTATTGGGCGCTTAAGGCAGTGAACGAAGAATTGGCCCGAGAAAATGCTGCCCTTCGTGCAAGCATGAATGGAATGGAAGCGCCGGCATTTCGAACGAACGAGCTCTATGAATATATCCCGGCACAAGCTCTTGAATTCAGTTACAATAAGCGTAACAACTACATGCTCCTTAATGTGGGCACCGGCGACGGCATTCATCCAGGGATGGGCGTGATTTCCGCCCAGGGATGGGTCGGGACTGTGGTTGAGACGAGCGAGTACTTTAGTTCTGTAGTTCCCATTCTTCATGGAAAGGGGAGCATTGGCGCACGGATTCCCGGAAAGGGTTTGGGAGAGCTTCGCTGGGAAGGCAGTGATTACCGAAGCGCTGAGCTATTTGACGTTCAACGGGAACACCGCCCCATGGTAGGAGACACTGTATATAGTTATACTAGAGCCAGCGTTGCCCCTCCAGTGATCACAGGTGTAGTCGAAAGCGCTCTGCAAAATCCTGAGGACCTAACCTGGGTGGCAAAAGTCAAGCTGAGCCATGATTTTTCAAACATGACCTGGGTTTATGTGTGCCGATTGCGCCAACAAGCATCGTTAGATTCACTTAATCTTCCGGCGCCATGAATTCATTGAGACTCATATTGGCCTCCATTGGCGTTGTGCTTTTTCAGTGGGCGTTCTTGCAAGGATTGCCCCTAAGTAAATACGGCAATCCCTATATCTATATTTGGGTACTCATGTTACTACCTCAACCCATGAGTCGCCAACGCCAGTTCCTTATTGCCTTCCTGTTGGGCAGTATTATGGACAGCTTCGAGCAGAGTGGCGGCGCCCACAGCCTTGCTTGTCTCGCGCTCATTTTGGTGAAGCCTTCATTAGAAAACGCCCTACTCGGTTTCAGAAAACCCGAAGAAGATGAAGGATTGGCCGCATTGCCGCTGGGTGCCTTCGTAACTACCGCTGGAGTGCTGGTCGTTTGGCACCACTTGGTCCTTTTTATCATGGAGAATTACGGTCTTCAGCATTTGGACACGGTACTTATTCGTACCCTATTCTCCTCCCTGATCACCTTGCTTCTACTCGTCATACTTCACGCCTTAACCGCGAGACGATATGCGAAGAAATAGTGCTTTTTACCTTGGGTTAATACTGATTTTAATAGTGTTCTTGGTCCGATTATTCCAAGTACAAATCCTCAATGACGATTATGCCGCCCGGGCCGAGCGCAACGCCACCGCCGCCGAGAAACTCTATGCTCCTAGGGGCTATATCTACGACCGCAATGGGGAGTTAATGGTCGGGAACTCGCCTGCCTATGATTTGATGGTCAGTCCTTACTTGATCAGAGAATTGGACACTGTCGCCCTATCCAACCTTCTTGGACTTGAGGTCGAAGATATCAAAGAACGCCTGCTTACCGCAAAGCGCTACAGCCATTTCCGCAGTAGCATGTTCATGAAAATGCTCTCCAAGGAGGAGTACACCAAAATCAATAGCGAGCTCAAAAGGTTCGCCGGCTTCCATGTTCAAAAGCGCATCCTTCGCTATTATCCAGAAAAGGGCGGCGCCAACGTTGTCGGTTTCATTGGCGAGGTCAATACTGATTATATCCGCTCCCATCCAGAATATAGCATGGGAGATTTGGTGGGTAAAAGCGGCATCGACAAGAGCTACGAGGAGGCTTTAAAGGGCACACACGGCAAACGATTTTATACGGTGGATCACCGCAATAGAAAATTGGGCAATTGGAAAGGCGGTGCCTTTGACGAACTCCCAACCCCTGGTGTCGACCTGGTCAGCAGCATCGATCTCGACCTGCAGCTCTATGGAGAAAAGCTTATGCGCGGCAAGCGCGGCTCTATCGTGGCCATCGAGCCAGAGAGCGGCGAGATCCTAGCCATGATCACCTCGCCGAACTATGATCCCAACGATCTCGTAGGACGCATTCGCAGTCAGAACTACACCACCCTCTACTACGACTCCATCAATAAACCCTTGTTTGATCGCGGTATCTTGGCAGAATACCCTCCCGGCTCACCCTTTAAACTCATAGGTGCCTTGGTTGGACTGCAGGAAGGAGTGATCACGCCTCAAACTACTATGACCTGTTATGACGGCTTTCACTTTGGCAAGCTCCATGTCGCCTGTCACTGTAAAGGAGGACCGCTCGATCTAAAAAAAGCCATTTCAGAAAGCTGTAACAACTACTTCTGTTCGGTCTACCAACGAACTGTAGATAAAGGTGGAAACTCCCGAGTAGGGCTTGAGCGCTGGAGCGAGCATGTAAAAAGCTTTGGATTAGGAAAATTCCTTGGCAATGACCTGCCTACGGGTCGACGCGGCAATATTCCCGACACCGCGTACTACGACAGATTCCTTGGCTACAAAGGCTGGAGGGGGGTGACCTCGGTCAGTAATGGCATCGGGCAAGGAGAATTAGTCGCGACACCAATCCAAATGGCAAATATGGTCGCCACAATCGCTAACCGAGGGTATTACTACACTCCGCACATCATTAAAAGTATTGGTGATGGAACGCCCATCGACAGCAATTACAGCGTTCGTCGCTACACCACCGTTGATTCCATACACTTCCCCGTCGTCGTGGACGGAATGTTTGAAGTGTTCGAATCTGGTACAGCAAGAGGCGCCCGTATTCCGCACATCACACAGTGTGGAAAGACAGGAACAGCTCAAAACCCACACGGACAGGACCACAGTATTTTCGTCAGCTTCGCCCCAAAAGACAATCCTAAGATCGCTTTAGCAGTCATTATCGAAAACGGGTATTGGGGTTCGCGTTGGGCGGCCCCCATCGCAAGTCTCATGACAGAGCAGTACCTGACCGATACCATCACACGGCCCGCTCTTGAACTTCGCATGATCGAAGGGAATCTTCACGACGAATACAAGATGCAACACAAAGCCATTTACGGCGAAGACACCACCTACATCCCTAATTTCTAATGGCAAGGACTCGAAGCAGAAATAGAATCAAAGTGGATTGGGTCGTTGTACTGACCTATGCCGTCCTGGTCTTCTGGGGGTGGATTTCAATCTACGCGGCTGTTTTTAACGAGGAAGCAGGCAATATTGTAAACCTCACACAGGAATACGGCAAGCAAGGGATGTTTATGGCTACGAGTTTGGTGATCATCGCGGCTATTTTAGTGTCTAATTATCGTCTGTGGACAAACTTCGCCCCTCTTTGGTATGCCCTGACGATCCTCTTGCTCATAGGAGTCTTATTCGCTGGAAAGAAAATAGGTGGTGCCCGAAGTTGGTATGGCATCGGTGGATTTAGCTTGCAGCCGTCGGAATTGGCCAAGTTCTCCACTGCCCTTATGATGGGTTTCTACCTCGCCTTGCCGCGCACCAACATCAAGCGATGGCCCAATAGATTAGTCGCAGCCTCCATCTTTATTCTCCCTGCCCTGCTCATTGGTTTGCAGCCCGATGTCGGCTCCAGCTTGGTCTTCATCAGCCTCATTCTTGTACTCTATCGCGAAGGCATGCCTGGGTATTATATCGGCATCGCCCTGGCCGGAGTCGCCCTAAGCATTGTAGGACTAATGTTCCCCCTCAAATGGACACTCCTCACACTTGCGGGACTATCGGTCCTCACCCTGCTACTATTGCCCAAGAAACGATTGTACTTCCTGCTCAATGGCCTGGCCTTGGCCTTTGCCTCTGCCACTGTTTTTGCGGTGGGCCAAGTCATGGAAAACGTCCTCGCCCCTCACCAGCAGGTGCGCATTCGCGTACTCTTGGGCCTTGAGAACGACCCCAGTGGCGCTGGCTACAACACCTTGCAAAGCCTCATTGCCATCGGCTCCGGCGGCTGGACCGGAAAAGGGTTTTTAGGCGGTACTCAAACCAAACTCAACTTTGTTCCTGCCCAGAGTACAGATTACATCTTCTGTACCATTGGGGAAGAATGGGGCTTCCTAGGCGCCACACTTTTGATGGGACTCTTTGCGCTGCTCATTGGTCGTATTATTTGGCTGGCAGACAAACAGAAAGACACCTTCTCCAGAGTATATGGCTATGCGGTGGCGGTCATCTTATTTACCCACTGGATCATCAACATTGGGATGACCATTGGACTCGTGCCGACCATCGGCATCCCATTGCCCTTCTTTAGTTACGGGGGATCTTCCCTGTGGGGCTTCACGATCCTGTTGTTCATCTTTGTCAAGCTCGACGCCGAGAGGTGGAACCGGCTTTCTTAGCATAAAAAACCCCCCGCGGCGGAGCCGCGGGGGGTTTTTAGAAATCTAAATTTTTCCACTAACTCGATTAGAACATCAAGTAGCGTTGATCATCGATCTTCGCTTTGTCCTGCAGCGCTTTGTACGCTTGAACATTTACGAGAGAGCGCAAACTACGCTGAGTATTTTGAGCCATGTTCGTGTAGTCAATGACTGGAGCTGGCTGAGCAGCAGACGTCGTTGCTACGAACATACCATTATTACCTGCGAGGGCTGAGCTAAGTGTACCTGGCTCCAAGCCACAGATAGTACCTACTACCTCAGCCTCGTTGCCAATTCCTGCAATGTTCGCATTGCTGATACGGAAGCTCAAGCTACGTACTTCTTTGCCCAAGGCATCTGCCACTTCTTGGATGGTTGATGCACCGGCCAATGCCGCTTCAACACGCTCCTCGATGATGGCTTTCTTAGCCTCTTTCTTTGCGCCTTCCATACACTGATCGGCTACCTGCTCGTAAGTAGCAGTGCCTTCTTCAAGAACATCAGTCAAGATAACAACCACATATCCTTTGCCGTCGTTTTCCAACAAACCGATATTACCTACTTCACGCTCTTCGTCCCAAGCCCAACGCACCACGCGACGGCTTTGACCCAAACCAGGAACCACTTCTTCGAAACGGCCTAGATTACGTGCTGGACGCAAGAAATGATTGCGCTCTGTTGCCAAGGCGCGGTAATCATCTGCGCTTTGTGCATCTGCAGCATAGGAAGATGCTGCACCATAAATGGCTTGAATAGTTTCATCAGAAGGCAAGATGTTGCGAGTGATCTGACCCACTTTATATGCTTCAGTACCGCCTTTTTGATCTGTGATTTCGATGATGTGGAAACCGAACTGAGTAGGCACTACCCCAAGCTTCCCTTCTTTTTGGAAGAAACAGAAGTTCTCGAAGTTCTTCGCCATCATGCCACGCTTGAAGTAGCCTAGACTACCACCTTTACCTTTGGCAACAACGTCAGAAGAGAATTCTTCGCTCACGCTTTCAAAGGCACCGCGATTGCTTTCAAGGAAAGTGAACAAGCTATCCGCTAGGGCTTGGGCTTCCATTGGTGAACGAGTTACACTCGCATCTGAACGGGTAGCTCCTGCAAATGGAATCAAGATGTGACGAGCCTCTACAGAATCTGGAATGACTTTCTTGTCAACCAGCTTCAATACTGAATATGCTGAACCTAGATCGATAGGACCTTTTTGGTATCCTACATCTTGACCTGAGATCAAGGTATCAAGACCTGTACCTACAAGCTCCACCTCAGTGAAGTATTCTGATACAAAACGATCGTCGCTGTGAAGGTTCACAAAGACGCTATCGTCTTCTACGCTGAACCACTCAAGTGCAAGGCCTGCGAGCTCTGCCTTAACGGCATCGCGATCCGCATCAGAAGGCACCAACTGGAAGTTGATGTATTCGATGTTGCGACCGGCTTTCTGAGTGAACTGGTCTTTGTTGTTCTTATAATATGCTTTGGCATCTGCTTCTGTTACCTCAATTTCATCTTCGTTTACGTCGATGTAAGGAACATATACATACTGCGCTGGGTGCTGTGCATCACCGCGTACGGTTTGAACTTCTGCCAAACCTGTTGGCATGAACAATGCTTTTTCGATGGCATTGTTGAACTTGAAGTTCTTCGCTTGGTTGCTGACCGCGTTTTCGAAGGCCAACCACTGCACCCACATTTCAGTCATTTGCTCGTTCGCATCTTTGTTCGCACGCACCTGGCTTAGGTAGCTGTTGAACATGTTGCGGTCGAACTGACCTTGCTCGTTAGAGAAGTTTTGACGCACATTTGGATTACTCATGATGTCCATGGCAATTTCCTCTGGGCTTACAGACATACCTGCCGCCTCTAGCTCCGCTGCAAGAACCTCATCTGTTACGATGGCGTTCCACACGAAGTTGGCCAGCTGAACACTGCTTGTGTTTGCATATTGTTCTGGGTTTCCTGCGCGTAGTTCTTCCATTTTCTGGCTGAGTTCCAAACGTGTTACATCACGTCCATTGATAGAACCCACTACGTTAGGGTCACCGAAGAGTTTCGATCCGCCTGAGCGGAATAAATCACCAAGTACAAAAGCCATCAGTGCCACAAACACGATGACGATCAATAATCCTGAGCGCTGTCTAATGCGTTCGATTGTTGCCATGTTGCTACAATTAAATATATAAGTCTGCGAATATAAGCAATGGGGGGCATTATTTCGCCCTCACAAGCACCTCTTCGAGTCGATTAGATTTGGTTTTTTGGACCACGAATAAAAATTGGTCCGTTCTTACCACTGTTCCCTTCTCTGGAATGCTCTCGTAGAGGTCGAGCAAGTACCCGCCGAGGGTATTGTAATTCTCACTTTCAGGTAGGTTTAACCCCCACTTTTCATTGAGGTAAGACAGTTCTAATCTGGCAGAAAATAGCCATTCGCCGTCGGCCAATTTCTTTTCGAGCAACGCATCGCTGTCGTGTTCATCTTCAAT
The DNA here is from genome assembly GCA_030829675.1 of Schleiferiaceae bacterium. Lineage (GTDB taxonomy): Bacteria > Bacteroidota > Bacteroidia > Flavobacteriales > Schleiferiaceae > UBA10364. Next base: position 20,429 of record JAURAE010000004.1, on the reverse strand, counting down.
CTCCCCGAAAATCTCCTCAATAACATCTTCTAGGGTAATCATCCCACTAGTACCACCGTGTTCATCCAGGACAATGGCGATGTTGCGCTTCTCCCTGGTAAACAAGTTGAGGATCTCATCGGCACGCATGCTTTCTGGAATGAAACTTACTGGGCGCAGTACACGTTGGATGTTTTCTGGCTTTTTAAACAATTCAAAAGCATGTACATAGCCAATGATCTTATCGATGTTGTCCTCGTAGACCAAGAGCTTGCTGTACCCACTGTGGATGAAAATCTCGCGCACTTTGTCGGGAGTGGTTTGTACCTCTACCCCTTCGATTTCAGTTCGAGGAATCATGAATTCACGTGCCTTCGTTTCGGGGAATTCTAGGGCGTTTTTGAAAATCTCTAATTCGGGATCTACGTCTTTTTCCCCCTCCACATTGTTGGGAACGCGCTCGCGCACAAAATGATCCAGTTCCACACGTCCGAAAGCGGTAGTTTCTTCGGCCAATTCCAACCTGAATACGTACTTCAAAAAGAATTGGCTAATCCCCAACATCAGGGCGCTTGGCACACGAAGTATCCAGTACAACACAAAGGCGGGAATGCTCAACCAGCTCATCAACCCTTCGGCATTTTGACGGAATACGGCTTTGGGTAAAAACTCCGCCAATACTAGAATGACTACCGTTGAAACGGAGGTTTCCATCAAAAGGATGAGGTATTCCCAAGCCCCCCAGCTCGTGAATACGGGCTCCATCCAGCGGTGCATGTAATTTCCGTACAACACCAAGGCCACGTTGTTTCCGACTAAGATGGCCGCAATAAATGGCGCAGGGCGGTCCACCAAATACCCCAATGATTTATAGGCCAAGCGTCCTTTTTGACGCTCGAGCTCCACGTGGAGTTTGTTGATGCTTAAATAGGCCATCTCCAACCCCGAGAACAGGGCCGAAAAGAAAATGGCTAGGAGTATGGGGATGAATATTTCCACTAGTCTTTATTCATCGCTTTAATACGTGATCGGCGGCGTAGGAAGTACATAAAAATGGCTACACCTAGGAAGAGGCTAAACTGAATGCTACGGGTCATGTTCGATTGTTCCCAAGCAAAATACACCTCTACGGCGCTCACTGCCGCTACACCTAGCCACAATACTTCTACAATTCGTAGAGCTCTATTCATCGTCAATGGTAATTTCTCCTTGTACCTTAAAGATACGATAGGTATTAAATTCTTGGTCTGCCTCAAATCCTTTGCCCGTGATCAGTTGACCGTCGGTTCGGATTTGCACCTTGGCATCGCTATACAAGCGCTCTTCTTTTTTGTTCCAGTACAAGCGCTCGGTCTTCATGCGCTCGCCCTTGCCGTTAGTCAATACTACGTTTCCACCAATGGCCCAGAGGTCATCGTCTTTGAGCTGTCGTGCCGTATCGGCCTCGAGCACCGTGGAAGTGAGGGTTTTGCCATTGTAGAATTGAACCCGGATGCGATCTCCAAAAAACACATAGGCGGGATCTTGATTGCCATAATCCTGTACCAAACCTGCGTGAATCTCGAGCATTTTCTGTCCAGAATCGCTGTAGGTAATGTTTGCACCAATCTGTTCGTTCAGAGGGTAATTTCGCGGCGAATCGCTCACCTCTCGTACTTCCTTCACATCATTGCGGCATGCTCCCAGAAGGAAGATGGAGGTGCTTAGAAGGAAGAAAGTTTTACGGTTCATGTGACCAATTTCGTAAAAAAGAAAATCCCTCGAGCACAGCCCGAGGGATTCTTTAGCTTTTCACAGGAGTTTCTTAATAGAACTTCACCGTTACAGTTTCGTTTACCCAACAACCGATGCGTACTTGGTCACCTTCTTTGTAACCCAACTGGAAAGCAACACCTTTATCCGGTACCGCTTTAGAGTACGCGCTGATCAACTTCGTTGCTTTGTCCGCAACTTCTGAATCAATGCTACGGGCGTAGCTCAACTTGTTGATGGCTGCCCAGTACACTGCATTTTTCTCCACGGCATTGCTACCACAATCGCCGGCTGCCTCAGCGTACAACGTGGCTAGGTACAAGTATGGGTTACCCCAGTCCTTGCGCAATTGGCCCGCTGCCAAACAGTTACTCTTCGCTGAGCCCGAAAGACCCATTTTATTGTTTACATAAGCCAAGCCCATGTAATCGTTTGCCTTACGACGCAAATCTTCTTCTTGCTCGATAGCTTCAACGTAGTACTTTTTCGCCATGGCCCAGTCGCCTTTGTTCACACCAAGCTTCGCCATGTTTCTTGCGGCACCTGCGCTAGGTTCCATTTCGTACAAGGTTTCTGCAATCAAGATGAACACTGGCAAATCAGTGCAAGAAGTCATCTCGCCGTTGTCGTCCATGCGCTCTTTTTGTAACATGTTACCCGCACGCTTCAACCATTCTAGGTTGTCCTTATTCGCTGCAAACGACTCTTCGTTGTAGATGCGACCCAACTTATCACAAGTCAATAGCGGGCTCAAGATTTTTTCGATGTTACGCTGTACAGCTTCGATGTTGCGAAGACGAATCTCATTGTTTGAGATTTTGCGCTTATCTACGGAAGTGTAGCCTTCTTCGTCCAGTTGGTATTTGGTTTTCAACTCTTCAGCCTTATCCAATACCGCTACAAGCTCCGCTGTTGCATCGTCCATTACTGGCTTTACTAGTGGTGGCAACTTCGCCGCTTGTTTCATTCTTTTCTTAGACGAGTTATTGTAAGCGTCGGTAGAATCGTACGCTGCCATCGCCGCAACAAATTCAGCTTTCGCTGCTTGCGCGTATGGAGTTACGCTATCTGCATAGGCAATCCAGTTTACAACAGAATCCGCTTTCAAACCTAGATTATAGTTTTCTACGTTGAAGGTGTTGAAGTTGAATTCCAACGCTACCAAAGCATTGTTGTACACCTCAAATAGACGCTCAACGTCCTTGTTCTTATTGAACTCCTTCACGTTCGCTTGGAAGTAACGGTCGATGTGCGCCACCGACATGGTATCACCCAACAAGCTCTTTGCTTCTTCAAACATCACTACTGCCTTAGATACGCTATCTGCATCTTTCTTGTAGTAGTTGTAGAAGTGGTATGCCTTTGAAGAAAGTGCATTTGCTTTTTCTTCAGGGAAGTGAGTTGCAAACGAATCGAACATGCCCAATAACTCTTGAATGTAGCCATTTTTCGACGCTTCATCAGAGGCAGATTTGATCATTGCCTCAAGGATGTTATCACCGTAAGTATAGATACGAATGTTTGCCGCTGGACAAGTTTCGTACAATGCCTTCCATGAATCATAAGCATCTACGTAGTTCTTGCCTTGGTAGTAAGAACCCATGATGTTGTAATTCTCAAAACATGACACAGAATCTGCAATGGAATTTCCCCATTTTGATTCTTGAGCCGTCAAGCCCGTTGCCATAAAAACAATTCCCAATACGAAGAGGATTCGTTTCATAATCATCTGATTTTATCTATATCTAAATTTCTGGAACCACTTGTCATTCAACGTGATTCCTAGGTTAATGTTCCAATAATCTTCTTTCAGGTGGCTATCGACACCGTCCCAACGTTGTCCTAGTCCCATACTTAAATTCAAAAAGCTTGCCTTTTGTTCACCCGGCGCCAAAGAACGGTAGATGATTGGCATGCTAATACCAAAGTTTACTTCTCTTGTGGTGTAGCTCTGTTCGTCCCAGTGGTATTGACCTATTTCTCTTGAAGCGCCGAAGCGGTAACGCGAGATCGCGAATACATTCGAGGTGCGGTTCAACGATGAGAACACATAGGCGGGTACGAATACCAAGCCAGCACTGGCACGTTCGCTCAAGCTGAATTGGGTTTGTGGGGCTACATCTCCCGTAGGGGCAAATCCGCGGAATTCGTGCCAATTGGTCACGCGATAATCCATCACGAAATCCCAAGCATTGACCGGAATACCTTCCACCTTTTTGCTAAGTCCTAAGCCCACGCCGTAGAAAGACGGCAGGATCATGGAACCGTCACTGGCCAAGTTGTAGTACAGGGTATCAATGGGTGTTTCCACAATACCGCTATTGATAAAAGTGTACTGCGTCGTAATCTCACGAGCGTTCATCTCACCGCCTACACCGTATACTGCTCCAGCGACCAAGTGATAGTTTTTGATATCTCCCTGCAACTGCATCCCCGCGTCAAAGGTGAAATCACTAATCCCATGCTTGGTCGTCTTGCTCACCGATAAGAAACGGTTATCAGCAATGATGGTCTTGTTGCTGGACACTTCCTCGCCAAAAATGTATTTCGCATTACCACCCACGCTGAACCATGGCACTGGCTGAAGCGCAAGACCCAAGGTAAACTGGTCGTAACCGCCAGAACCAAGCGAACGGTATTCGTACAATCCGAAGTCGTCCGAGGTATCTGCCACACTCACATTATATCCCTTGGCCGCATAGGGCGCCAATGAAAAAGCACCACCGATCCAATCCGCAAACTTGAAACCAAAACCGAAGTAGTCGAAGTAGGTGTTGAAGTTTGTTTGATCAATACCCTCAGAGGGGATTTGGTGACGGAAAGAACGATGCGCACCACTCATCTCCAACGTCGTGTACTCCATATTGGCGTAACCGGCTGGGTTCAAGATGTTGATGGTGAATCTGTCTGAATAGGCAATACCCGTACCTCCCATTCCCAGGTAGGCTGGACTGATTCCAAAAGTTGTCTCACCAATGCCCTGAATGCTCAACGGACTTACAGAGTTTGTTTGAGCTGTGGCCAATTGGCTGAAAGTGAGGGTAAAAACAATGCCCAACGGCAGAAACGCAGACTTAACTAACTCCTTGATTCTTAAAATATTCGTGAATGCGTTTGAGGGCATGTAGTTCATAATTCGAGGGTGCAAATATGTGCTTTTTTAAGTGGTTTCGCAAAGCATTTCTATCCCCACCACAAATGACCACTGTATTGAGGTCGAATTCATGGCAAAATTGGGCACTCATACCTTCCACCTCTTTCGCTATTGCAACATTCACGCCAGCCTGTAGGCTTCCTTCCGTACTCGTCCCTAAAATGGGCGCTTCCGGGTTCCCTTCCACCAACGGCAGCGCACTCGTATAGTCATTCATAGCGCGGAATCGCATCTGCAATCCAGGGCTAATCGCGCCTCCTTTGAAGGCACCATTTTTAACAATATTATAAGTAATGCAGGTCCCCATAGTGATCACCAAAAGGTCCTGCTGAAACTCTAACCAGGTCGCGTTCGCGAGGAGAAGTCTATCTAAACCCAAGGTCTGGGGCGTGTCGTAATGCATTTCGAGGGGCCAATTCGACTCTGCTGTAATGCGCTTTACCTCCTTAGGTATGGCCGCTGGCCAATGGCCGCTGCAGCTCGCCAAAGCCTCCACCTCATCTGAATGAGATAGCCAACGCTCAATTCCGGCGACAAATTCATCCACGTGTGATTCTGCCGGTAAGACCAGCAACTCTTCAGCCGCACCTTCTATGAAGAACGCAGCCTTAAGCATCGTATTCCCTATGTCAATCGCGATAAACACCCTGCAAAAATGAGCTTAATTCCTCACTCCTCATCGCTTTTCAAGCAGAATCTCTTGAAGTACAAGGAATTGAACATTTGAACTTTTTTCATTTCCTATTTCCTCATTTCAAATGTGGGTGTATATTTGCCGCCCTATCGGTGATGTAGCTCAGTTGGTAGAGCAATGGATTGAAAATCCATGTGTCGGCGGTTCGATTCCGTCCATCACCACCCAAAAGCCCTTTGGTACGCCAAGGGGCTTTTTTTATGCCTCAAAATTGCGTTTTGAAATACTCAGGAGGTCCCAGTTGACACCAAAGTGGTAACCAGATAGAATTGGTTACCAGTTTTCTGTGAATAACTCCGAAGAAGCACCTTCGCAACCCATTATTAATGATAGAACTTTGTAGGAAACCATAATTGGACCTATAAAACAGTTATGCATCCGCTTAAAAAAGATCAATATCGCTTGGTCAACCGCATCCGATTTGAGGTGAAGAACGTGCTGGAGCATGTGAACCGCGCCTCGGAAGAAAGTGAGCGTATCAATCATGAAGAGATTGAGCGTCGTTTGGCGGTTTTGAAGGAATTCACGACGGAATTGGCGCACGTTCAAAACGCCATCGATAGCGAGATCGAAAAACACACTGCTTAACATATTCCCCTCCTTCTGTTTGAACTTACTTGTATATTTGATGTTATAACATCGAAATTCAATACTTCAACATGAATAAAGTACTCCACCCTGCCCAATCGAGAGGTGCCGCCAACCACGGCTGGCTCAGAAGCTTCCACAGTTTCAGTTTTGCGAATTATTACAATCCGCAGAAAATGCACTTCGGTGTGCTGCGGGTCTTGAACGACGATGAAGTTGCGCCTAGCATGGGCTTTGGCACACACCCGCACGATAACATGGAAATCATTTCAATTCCCCTTTCTGGTGAGCTCAAGCACAAAGACAGCATGGGCAATGAGGCCATTATTAAAACCGGGGAGATTCAAGTCATGAGTGCCGGAACGGGGATTCAGCACAGTGAGTTTAATGCCAGCACTTCAGATCCTGTGAAGTTCTTGCAGATTTGGCTGTTCCCAAATAAAAAGAACGTTACCCCGCGATACGACCAAATACAATTGCCAGATTTGGCCACCCACAATGAGCTGCACCAGGTCCTGAGTCCTAATGCGGATGATTCAGGGGTTTGGATTCACCAGAATGCTTGGTTCCACATGGGGACCTTTGATGCGGGAACGGATCAATCGTATACGCTCAAAGATGCTCGCAATGGCCTTTACCTCTTTTTAATTGAGGGCAGCATTGAAATTGAAGGAGAAACACTGGGAGCACGCGATGCCATTGGGCTTTCGGATTTGAATGAGGTTTCTTTCATATCGACATCGGAAAACACCCGAGTATTGCTCATGGAAGTGCCCATGCATGTTTCATAAGATTTGAGGGAATAAAACAAATTGGTCCGCAGAGGGTTATCTTTGCAAACACAAATCCGCCGACATGAAAAATCCCATCAAAGGTTTCTCAAAACTCAGTAAAGCAGCGAAATTAGAATGGCTGGTCAACAACAACTTTGACCAACCGGAAGAGGCACGTGATATTTTCACCACCTACTGGCATGCAGATGCCGCCTTGCAGCAACGTCACGACGAGTTTATCGAAAACACCATCAGCAACTATTACATGCCCTATGGTGTGGCGCCAAACTTTAAAATCAACGGGAAGTTGTATACCATTCCTATGGCCATTGAAGAAAGTTCAGTGGTGGCCGCAGCGGCAAAAAGCGCTGGCTTTTGGATGGACCGTGGCGGATTTACTGCGGAGGTATTGAGCACTGAAAAAATTGGCCACGTACACTTCATGTACGAAGGAAATGCCACTCCTTTTTTCGAAGATTTTGATGCTTTAGAAAAAGAATTGAGAGCGGCGACCGCAGAACTCGTGGCGAATATGGAAGCACGCGGCGGCGGAATCAGCCAAATCACCGTAGTCGATGCCACCGACAGATTAGAAAACTACTACCAGCTCGAAGTAACGTTCGAAACGTGTGATTCTATGGGCGCGAACTTCATTAACTCGAACCTCGAGGAAATGGCCAAGTCCTTGGAGCAATTCGCAGCTCAGCACCCAAAACTATCTGGAGATAAGCTCGAAGTAGTGATGCGCATCTTGAGCAATTATACCCCGAAGTGTTTGGTACGAGCCTCAGTGAGCTGTCCCGTAGAAGAATTAGCCAGTGAAGGAGTAAGTGCAGAGGAATTCGCACGCAAATTCAAACGCGCCGTAGATATTGCCAATGCAGAACCGTACAGAGCCACTACCCACAACAAGGGAATTATGAACGGTATCGATGCAGTGATCATTGCCACCGGTAATGACTTCCGTGCTGTTGAGGCCGCATGTCATACCCACGCAAGCCGCAGCGGATCGTACAAGAGCTTGACCGGCTGTAGTGTGGAAAACGGAATATTCTCGTTCTGGATTGAAATTCCATTGGCCCTTGGGGTTGTGGGAGGACTGACCAAATTACACCCTCTCGTGGTGCGTTCGTTGGAAATGCTTGGCAAGCCTAATGCAGAAGAATTAATGGGCATCGTTGCCGTGAGCGGATTGGCACAAAACTTTGCCGCCCTTCGTGCACTTGTAACGACTGGGATTCAAAAAGGGCACATGAAGATGCACCTGATGAACATCTTGACCCAGCTTGAGGCAACGCCTGAAGAAAAAATCCAAGTGGCAAATTTCTTTAAAGACAAGGTCCCGCACCACCGCGAAGTAGTCAATTACTTCTGCGAACTACGCGGAGTACCTGTGCCTAAAGTCGAAAAATAAGCCGACGTGAACTTCACCGCCCACGGAAAACTATTGTTGACTGGCGAATATGCAATCACGCAAAGTGCGCGAGGCATTGCCATGCCAACTTCCTTCGGGCAACACCTCAGCGTGGAATCTCATCAAGGTCCTGAGCATGTGTTTTGGGAAGCCTTAGATCACGAGAATAGGCAGTGGTTCACAGCAGGTTTTGATCACGAGGGTCGCGTCCTACACAGCTCTTCAGCGGCCGTGGCCGAAAAACTTCAAGGGTTTCTAGCACCGGTGCGCAACTCCAAAACTTGGAACGCTCCCGTACGCGTAAAGACCGAGATTGATTTCCCAAGACTTTGGGGCCTCGGCACCTCTTCAACGCTATGTGCGCTTCTTGCACAATGGGCTGAGATTGATGCCTTATCCTATAGAAAGATACACGGCGGCAGCGGCTATGATTTGGCTTGTGCACAGGCGAGTGGGGCCATTTCCTATGCCCTCGTAGATGGGGAGCCGGAGGTATTTTCGGTCCAATTACCTGAAGCACTTCAATCCGTCGTTTTCGTCTACCGCGGCGCCAAACAACAGACCGATAGCAGCTTACAATTAGTTGGACGTAAACCCTTCTCTTTGGTACAATGCCAAGAAATTTCACAATTGAGCAAAGCCTTCCTTCAGACCAACACCTTAGACGAACTTGAATCCATCATCGAACAACACGAACTTTTGATCGCAAATCATTTGGGACTTGAGCGAGCCATTGAAGGGCCTTTCAAAGGCATTCGTGGCCAAGTCAAAAGCCTCGGCGGATGGGGCGGAGATTTCGTGATGCTCACTCGCTTTGAGGAAAATCGTCAGTGGTTGACGGCCAATGGATTCAACGCAATTATTCCTTTCGAAACCATGGCGCTTTAATTGTGTTATCTAGGCACAATATTTGGTACTTTTAGCGCATGCGCAAACTCCTGATTTTACTCGTTGGCCTTTTGTCATTCGCACCGGCCCATGCAGCACACCTTGTCGGTGGGGAGATTTCGTATAAATGTGTGAGTAGCGCAGCTTCAGGAAATACTTACCAAATCAAACTAGTCCTGTATCGAGATTGCAACTCTTCGGGAGCCTCATTTGACAACTTTGCCCCTATTGCCATCTACGGAGGACCAAACCAAAACACCTTGGTCACCACATTGAGCGTAGCCCGTGGATTGATTGTCGGAATCCCTGCGGTGGTAGCGAACCCTTGCTTACAAACACCTCCAAACGTCTGTACGGAAAAGACGTCCTACACCACAAACACCACCCTACCCGTTGCCACACACGGATACACCATCGTATACCAACGTTGCTGCCGCAACAACACCATCACCAATGTGGCAAATTCAGGGACTTGGGGCAACTCTTATTTCATCAGAATCCCTCCTCAAGATTCCATATGTAATAGTTCGGCACGATTTAATCAAGATCCACCTATTGTTATGTGCAAAGACGATAGCCTTTATGTTGATTTCTCTGCACAAGAATTAGATGGCGATTCCGTATTCTACAGCTTTTGTCAGCCCTTAAACGGTGGCGGACAGAGTAACCCTGCACCTTCTCCTCCATCTGCACCTCCCTTTACACCAGTTCCATTTCTATTCCCATATTCGTTTACTTATCCGATGCCAGCAACGCCGAATCTATCTATAGATCCCAGCACTGGAATCTTAACGGGGACACCATCTGGTACCGGACAATTTGTCTTTGCTGTATGTGCCGAGGAGTACGATTCTAATGGCGTATTATTATCAAATCTAAGAAGGGATTATCAGTTCAATGTTACTACTTGTCAAAGCAACGTAATTTCTAATCCAACTGCACAGATTTACCAATCAAACACTCTTTGTAACGGAACGACGGTCACCTTTCTAGATAGTAGCTATAATGGGACAGATTATTTATGGTTGTTCAACGACCCAAACAATCCTGGAGCCTCCTCCACCCAACAAAATCCGACATATACGTTCCAAGATACCGGAACCTATACCATTCAGTTAATTCTGAATCCTGGATGGCCCTGTACGGATACCGCGGAGGTGGTGTACGAGTTGTACAACCCGGTGAATTGTGCCTTCAGCTGGAACGGGAAGGTGTGTTTTGACGAGAACGTGATCAATTTCCAGAACCAAAGTTCGAACGGAGGAAATGCAGTGGCTACTTGGGATTTCGGACCAAGTGCCTCCACCCAAACCTTTAGCGGCTGGAATCCACCTGCCATCATCTTTAGTAATTGGGGCGATCAAATCATTACCCTCACTGTAGAAGAAAATGGCTGTGAAGAGACCTTTACAGATACCGTACGCATTTATCGAAGACCGGCGACAGACGTCACTGTGGAGAACCAGATAGGCTGTGCACCCTATACCGTGACCTTCTGGGACAGCACAATCACCGATGGACAGGTCATTTACAATTGGGATTTTGGCGACGGCGTATTGAGCAATGATAGTATGCCTGTCTATACCTACAACAATGCCGGCACCTATGATGTAACGCTCACCGTCTATTTCATTGAGGGCTGTGTAGATACCATTACGATCAACTATCAGGATTTCATTACGGTATATCCTTCACCGACTTCCTCATTCCTTTTGGATCCAAACTCGGCGACCATCTATACCTCAAACATTGAGTTCACAGATCTCGCCGCAGCCACGACCGACCAGCTCATCACGGGCATGGGAGACGGCAGCTTGTATTTCAACAATAGAAGTTTCGTCCATGCCTACAGCGACACGGGCTGGTTCGAAGTAGAGCACGTGGTCATCAACACTTACGATTGCCCCGATACTTCTAGGGCCATGGTCCGCATCAACCCTGAAACCCTCGTCTTTATCCCAACGGCCTTTACGCCCAATGGAGATGGAGAGAATGAACTGTTCCGAGGTACCGCAGTGGGTATCAAGGAATACGAACTGATCATCTTCAACCGCTGGGGCGAGGTAATGTTCCAATCTACTGACCCTACTGAGGGTTGGGACGGCAATCACCCGAACGGAAAAGAGGCCATTGAAGGAGTCTACGCATGGAGCGTATATGCCAAGGGTCAAAATGATGAGTTGATTTTGAAGAAGGGCCAATTAACCCTCTTCCGCTAAGCTGCGTATTCAAGCATCACCCAGATCGAGGCCGCTATAGCTGCACCCGCACCCAAAATTACGGAAAGTACCACGTAGAGGACTGCTTCTGTAAGGCGTCCTTCACCAATGAGATTAATCGTTTCGTAGGAGAATGTGCTGAACGTTGACCATCCACCACAAAACCCAGTACCCAACAATAAGAGGTAAAACAGCTTCGATTTATCGTAATAGGCGTCGACAATCAAGACCAAGGCAAAGCTCGCGAGCACATTGATGACCAATGTCGCCCAATGCCCTTGCAGCCATCCTTGTGCCACCATTGCCTTCGACATGGCAAACCTCAGCACCGAACCGGCGCCTCCGCCTAAGAATATTGCCAAATAGGCCATTGCGTTCAACTCCATGTCTTTTCGATTTTGTGCAAAACGAAACTAATGAGAAATCCCCACAATGCACCGACCAGCAAATCTGTGGGATAATGCACCCCCAAATGGATGCGGGAATAGCTTTGTAAAAGGGCGATGATCATCAACACCGGGAGCCAACTTGGGTGCAGCCATTTTCGGAATAAGAAGGCCAGTCCAAAGGCATTCGCGGCATGCGCACTAAAAAATCCATACGGACTGCAATGTACTAGGACTCGGAGATCGTCCATGGTCTGGCAGGGACGTGGGCGGGCGATCCAATGCTTAAAAAAATCGGCCCCTTGATCCCAAAGTAAAACGCCGAGAACCACTAAGGCCAATCGCTTGATAAATATGTCCATCGCCGAGCGTCTGAACAATCGCTCCACCATGACCACATAGAGGGGAATCCAGGTGATGGTTTTGGTTACCGCGAGCCAGAAAGTGTCGGTGCTGGCCGGCAACCAATGATTCAATACGTACATCGCATCCACATCGAAGCTATGTACGACCTCAAACATTAGGCGGGCGCATTGAGTCGTTCCCAAATCATGTCCTTGAGGGGCATGATGTTCTTGTTGGCAACGGATGAAATGAAAATATGGGGGATGCCCTCGGGTAATTGGGCCTTGATTTCCTGCTGCAAATCCTCGTCGAGCATGTCGCTCTTCGTGATGGCTAGAATTCTATCCTTATCGGCAAGTTCCGGGTTATACTTGACCAATTCATTGAGCAAGATCTCGTATTCCTTCGCGTAATCCTCCGCATCGGCCGGCACCATAAATAACAATAACGCGTTACGCTCGATGTGACGCAAAAATCGGTGTCCCAAACCTTTGCCTTCGGCGGCACCTTCAATAATTCCTGGGATATCGGCCATCACAAAAGATCTGTGATCGCGGTAGTTCACCATACCTAGATTTGGCACCAAGGTGGTAAAAGGATAATTCGCAATTTCTGGCTTTGCCGCACTGACCACAGAGAGCAAGGTGCTTTTCCCGGCATTCGGGAATCCTACCAATCCTACGTCGGCCAACACTTTCAGCTCCAAAATAAACCAACCTTCGTTCGCAGGCTCGCCCGGCTGAGCGAAACGTGGCGTTTGGAAGGTCGCACTCTTAAAATGCACATTACCCAGACCGCCGCGGCCGCCTTTCACCAGCACATGTTCCTCACCGTCCTCGGTGATTTCAAACAACACCTCACCGGTTTCCTCATCCTTAGCTACGGTCCCTAGGGGCACCTCAATATATCTATCTTCTCCTTGCGCTCCCGTGCGTTCCTGTGCACTACCGTTTTCACCGGAAGCGGCTTTGATGTGCTTTTGGTATTTCAAGGGAAGCAAGGTCCACATTTGAGCATTTCCCTTTACGATTATGTGACCACCGCGACCGCCATCTCCACCGTCGGGGCCTCCCTTTGAGGTCATACGGTTGCGCAGCAAGTGAGTAGAGCCCCTACCGCCGCTGCCACTTTTGCAGTAAATCTTAACGTAATCTATGAAGTTGCTTCCTGACATAATGTGAAAAAGCAGCCCCAACGAGGTGAGACTGCTTTGCAAAAGTACGATTGTTATTGATTAGCGCTTACAGTGCGTCGATGATTCCCACCAATCGGTCGGTAATCTCTTCAATGGAGCCTACGCCATCAACACCCTGATATTTAGACTGCGCCTCGTAGTAATCCTTTACTGGCGCGGTCTCCGCATTATATACATCAATTCTATTTTGGATAATTGCAGGATCCGCATCATCCGGACGTCCTGAAGTTTTGGCACGTTCCGCCAGGCGAACACGCAGCTCATCTTCCGGTACCTCCAACGCTACCATACTGGTGATGCCCGTACCGCGTCCTTCCAAGAAAGCATCTAGAGCTTGTGCTTGAGCATTGGTACGTGGGAAACCGTCAAAAATGAAACCCTTGGCTTGTGGGTTTTTATTGACAGCATCTTCCAGCATTGAAATGGTCACTGAATCTGGGACGAGTTGGCCTTTGTCCATGTAGGATTTGGCTAATTGGCCCAATTCCGTTTCATTCTTAATATTGAATCTGAACAGGTCGCCGGTGCTCAAGTGGACCAATTCATATCGGTCTACCAAGAAGGCGCTCTGGGTTCCCTTACCTGCCCCTGGAGGGCCGAATAGGACTAGATTTAACATGTCTGTATCGTTTTAATAAGGGCACGAAGATACCCCCTAAGCGTAGAAAATCGTAGATTCGCAGTCGAAATTCAGCAATGAATCTCATAACAACCTACACACTCTGAACATGCGCACACCGTACTGCGTCATTATGGCCGGTGGAATTGGGAGCAGATTTTGGCCCATGTCCACAGAACAAACCCCCAAGCAGTTCCTAGATTTTCTAGGTACCGGAGAAAGCCTCATTCAACAGACCTACAAACGCGTACGCCGCATTTTTGATGCCGAACACATCATGGTCGTCACCCATGAAAACTACGCAGCGCTCACCAGAGAACACCTTCCTGAACTGCCTGAAAACAATATTATTCTTGAGCCCCTGCGCCGCAATACCGCACCGTGTATCGCGTATGCCGCATTAAAAATCAAGAAGAGAGATCCACTCGCGAACATGTTCATCACCCCCGCTGATCATTTGATCACAGATGATGAAGCCTTCGAAAAAGTGGTGCGCAAAGGATTAAAACGCACGGAAAACAGCCAGTGTTTTGTGACCATAGGCATCAAACCTCACAAGCCTGAAACAGGCTATGGTTACATTCAATACGACGAAAACACCTCTGACGAAAAAGGGGTCTTCATGGTCAAGGCCTTTACCGAAAAGCCGGACATCGATCATGCAAAGCTCTTTTTAGAAAGTGGAGATTTCCTATGGAATGCCGGGATGTTTATTTGGAACATCGAAGCAGTTTCCAACGGATTAGACCAACACCTTCCTGAGCTCATGGCTACCTTAGGTGAAACTTGGAATGACCTAGATACAGATTACGAGAAACAAAGCATTGAACGTATCTACGGCGAATGCGATAACATCTCTATTGATTACGGATTGATGGAACGCGCGGACCAAGTATGTGTCATTCCCGCAGAAATGGGCTGGAGTGACCTCGGCAACTGGGGCGCCATCTACGACCTCGGCACCAAAGACGAGCAAGGTAATGTCATTGTTGGTGAGCATACCCTCGTTCAAAACTGTACCAATTGTCTAATCGTCAACGGCAGCAAAACCAAAGCTTTGGTCATCAACGATCTCTCTGATAAAATCGTTGTGCAAACCGACCAGTGCACCTTGACCTTCCCGCAAGGCAACGATCAAGCCATCAAACAGATTGTGAAATCTGTAAAGATCGAATTAGGGGAAGATTACGTGTAATTGCGTAAGTTTATCTAAATCTTAATCGCATGGAGGTTTCAAATTCTCCCCAAGAGGAGCGCCCAGAAGGGGCTAACCCGTTACTGGGTTTGTGGCGTCAATTCAGTAAAATCGCGTCAAGCTTTTTGGGCGAACGCTTTTCAATTATTGATCTCGCCGATCCTGCTTCCACCATTGAAGGCATTAAAAAAGATGTAGAGTTCCGTGGCTTTAGCCTTTGGATTTTGATGTTCAGCATCATCATTGCCTCTATCGGATTAAACGTCAACTCAACCGCTGTGGTCATCGGTGCCATGTTAATTTCCCCACTCATGGGGCCTATCATGGGTATTGGCTTAAGCCTAGGCATCAACGACTTTACGCTATTGACCAAAAGCGCCAAGAATCTCGGCGTCGCAGTAGGTATAGGACTGTTGGCCTCCTCGCTCTATTTCCTCATCAGCCCGATCTCAGAGGCGTCGAATGAACTCTTCGCCCGGACCAACCCCACTTTGTTAGACGTCGTCGTCGCATTCTTTGGGGGTCTCGCCGGAATCTTGGCAGGCTCGAGAAAAGAAAAATCCAATGTTATTCCAGGGGTGGCCATCGCTACAGCCTTGATGCCTCCTATCTGCACTGCAGGCTATGGACTCGCACATGCAGAATGGAACTACTTCTTCGGTGCCCTCTACCTCTTCCTGATCAACGGGGTTTTGATCGCCACCGCCACCACAGTGGTAACGCGCTACCTACGCTTCCCTATGGTCACCATAATGGACCCAGTCCGTGCTAAAAAGACAAGCCGCTGGTTCTCCATCGCAATCATCATCGTAATCATTCCGTCGATCTGGATTTTCTACAAGACGGTCAGCAACACACTCGCCCAAAGCAAAGTGCATAATTTCGTGGAAGCTACAGTGGTATATCCGGGTACAGAGGTCGTAAAAGAAGAAATCACTTTTGACCAAGGCCATCCCCAAGTGAGCTTGGTTCTTTTCGGAGAATTGATCCCGGAAAACTTGGTGGAACAATGGGAAGATGATTTCAACACCAAATTTGAAGGACACCTAGATATCATCCAAGGCGATAATGGCAACGACAACTTGCTCGAGATGAGTAAGCTAGTCAACCTCTATTCTGAAGGGCGTGCGGAAGCCAAAACCTACCAGGATAAGATTGCGGATTTAGAGGCCCAATTGTCTTTGCTAGAAGGCCAGCTCATTCCTGCCAACCTCGCCAAAGAAATTAAGGTCAACTACCCTGAAGTACAAAGCCTCAGCATCGGAACGCTCCAAGGCGGAATCACAGATTCTACCGCTGGCACACGTGTCCCTGTGGCCTTCGTTCAATGGTCCCCATCGCTAAACGACAGTACCAAAACACTGCGATCCGCGCAGCTTTCGGCCTGGCTCGCCTTGCGCCTTGAAGCTGATTCAGTACTCGTAAAATAACCCTACAAAAAACCCCGCTCGAAGCGGGGTTTTGTTTTAATGACTGCTGGTGACTCCTACGAGAAGTTGGGAAATCACAATTTCCCAACCATTTTACTTGGGATGACCCACTGATCAAACTCTTCGGCAGTAAGGTAGCCGAGGTTGATGGCTTCCTCTTTCAAGGTTGTGCCGTTCTCGTGTGCAGTCTTCGCAATTTTTGCTGCTTTCTCGTACCCTATTTTGGTATTGAGTGCAGTAACCAACATCAATGAGTTGTTCAAGTGCGCTTCGATCGCCTTATAGTTTGGCTCGATGCCCACAGCACAATGGTCGTTGAAGCTTACACAGGCATCGCCGATAAGGGTAGCACTCTGAAGCACATTGTACGCCATAACAGGCTTGAATACGTTGAGCTCGTAATGTCCTTGAGCGCCGCCGACGGTCACTGTGGTTTGGTTCCCCATGACTTGGGCGCATACCATGGTCATGGCTTCCGCTTGTGTTGGGTTCACCTTTCCTGGCATGATGGATGAGCCCGGTTCATTGGCTGGGATGATGATTTCCCCAATGCCTGAGCGCGGTCCTGAAGCAAGGAGGCGAATATCGTTGGCAATTTTATTTAATGATACCGCCAATTGGTTCAAGGCACCGTGTGTCTCCACCAAAGCATCGTGCGCTGCCAATGCCTCGAATTTATTTTCAGCCGTACGGAATGGATAGCCAGTGAACTCAGCGATGTATTTCGCTACAGTCTCAGAATAACCTTCGGGAGTGTTGATTCCAGTACCTACCGCCGTTCCACCCAAGGCAACTTCACTCATGTGATCGAGCGTGTTGCGAAGGGCCTTGAGTCCGTGATTGAGTTGGCTTACATAGCCTGAAAACTCTTGGCCCAAGGTCAATGGTGTGGCGTCCATGAGGTGGGTACGACCAATTTTTACCACTTTCCAGAACTCCTTACTCTTAGCCTCAAGCGTATCGCGAAGTAACTCGACGCCCGGAATGGTGGTTTCAATGAGTTTCTTGTAGATCGCAATGTGCATTCCCGTTGGGAACGTATCGTTGGAGCTCTGGCTCTTGTTTACATCATCGTTCGGGTGGATGAGGCTTTTGCCTTCTCCGAGAGTTCCGCCTGCGAGTACGTGAGCACGGTTAGAAATCACCTCATTGGTGTTCATGTTGCTCTGCGTTCCTGAACCGGTTTGCCATACGACCAAAGGAAATTGGTCCCAGTGCTTTCCTTCTAAAATCTCATCACATACGGCGCCAATGAGGTCGCGTTTTTCAACGCTTAACACACCCGCATCGCAGTTCGCATAGGCCGCGGCCTTTTTCAAATACGCGAAACCTTCGATCACTTCTTGTGGCATGGAAGCTTCGGGTCCTATTTTAAAATTGTTGCGAGAGCGCTCTGTTTGCGCACCCCAATACTTATCAGCGGGGACTTTCACCTCGCCCATCGTATCGTGTTCTATTCTGTAGTCCATCATGTGTTGATTAGGTTCGAACTCTACAGGACAAATTTACGGCACAGAAATCCTATTGAAACATTTGTGTGATGTATCTTTGAGGCCTATTAAAGAACAACCACTATGAAATTTATCGGTTTCCTCGTTTTCTTGATTGTTGCCTTGATGGGCTTTTCGATGTTGGCTTTCTTGGGCCTATTCGTTGGATACTGGCTTACGTTGATCGGTCTTGAAGCCATCAACCCTAAACTAGCTCACGCGATCATCGGTCACAAAGAAGAAGCGGCTGAATAAGATTTCAGTTGAAAGTATATAAAAAAACCCGAGCCTCCGGCTCGGGTTTTTTTATGGGCTGAATGCTGGGATTTGGCTCGCTTCGCTCGCCTAAAGAATGGCATCCATCGCGTCCGCAGGACGCGCCACCACGGCTTTACTGCCCTTTACAATAATTGGACGCTCCATCAAACGAGGATGCTCAATCATTGCGAGGATAATCTCCTCTTCATCGAGTTCCAAGTGCTTATATTCCTCCTTCCACAAGGCCTCATTGGTACGGACCAACTGGAGGGCATCCATATCTAGCGCATCCAAAACCTCTTCCAACTCAGCGGCGGTCATGCTCTCCTCGTCATTCATGTAGAGACGAACATTGTACTGGGCACCTTTTTCGTCAAGGTGTGCAAGGGCTTCGCGGGATTTTCGGCAACGTGGATTGTGGTATACAGTAATCATAATTAATAGGTAATGTGTAGGGTTCCTTCTTCGGTAACGACGCCGCATCTGTTTTCGGCTTCGACTTGGTAAAAGTACACACCAGGAGTGAGAGTTTTGCCATCATAATCCGCCCCCCAATCGAAGGTCGGCGCGGTGGTTTCAAAGACCTTGAGGCCCCATCGATTGAAGAGAATGGCATGGAACCTGTCCCAATTCTCATCGGTATTCATGGTCCATCTGTCGTTGATATTATCTCCATTCGGTGTGATGATGTTCGGCACAGTGAAGGGCTCACCCGCGAAGTAGATATCAAAGGTTTCCGTGAGGGTATCTGTGGTATTGCAAATGCTGTCGTATCCCACTAATGAGATTTCGTAAATACCGGTAGTGCCAATGGTCAGCGGGTTAATGGCGCCTTGGTTTTGGCCGTCGACAAGCCATTCAAACCCTTGGTAAACGCCATTGTAGGCAGGGGAAAACTCCACAAATTCTTGGGTTTCACAATCCTCCACATCCGAGATGATGTTCAGATATGGCGGGAGTCGGAAGAACACGGTATCGACAAATTCCTCCGCCACATTACAGAGAGTATCTAGGGAGGTAAGGGTGATCACGGTGTAGCCGGCGGTGGGCATGTTGGTTTGGAATTGGGCCGCGGAGAAGTTTGCGCCTGCAATGCTCCAGTTCAATATTCTATCCGTAATAATGGAAGAGTCCAAGGTGCTTCGCAAGGATGCGGTCACAGTGCGCTGCGGATCGCAATAATCGTAATCGAAATGGGTAAATGCAGAATCATAGGCCGGATTTACTTGGATATTGAAGGTCGCTGTGTCCCAAGTATCACAAATGGTATCATGGCCAATGACTTGAACCGGGTAAGTGCCAGGCGAAGCATATACATGAGCGTTCGGAAGATTGGATCCTGTGTTGGAGTTTCCGTCGCCCCAGTACACGGTAAATTCTTGTACGTTGGCACTGGAATCCTGCAAAATGAAGGTGTTCGGTAGGCAGAAGGCCGGTGGATTTGGGTAGGCTCCCACCCGAGCATTTTGCACATCGAGGTCAATGACGGTCACCGCGAGGTTGCAATTCGTTGAGTTGTTACTGGTTGAATAGGCGGTTGAAGGGAAAGAAGGATAATTCGAGACCCCACCACAGCCTGCACATACGGCTTGGAAGATTCGTCCATTGCGATCGAACCTAGAGGTGCCGCCGTCTACATGTTCTCTACTTGGCCCACCAAAATAGGTCGCCAATCGCGCATCTTTCCAATCCGGCCCGAGTACTAAGAAATATAAATCACGTCCATCCGTAGTACTTTGAATGGCATTTGGCGTAGTAATCATGTTGTTGGTGTTGCCCTCCGGATTAGGCGATCCACCCCAGCCGCTGAAATAGGTATTGCCACAATCATCTACCAGAAGTGCCGTCGGGCTGACATCCACCGTGGCATTGGAACTGTCGCCCCATACCGCAGTTCGGCGCAGGTCGAATCCGTAATTAGTGTTGCGTTTATACTCTTGAAAATATTGAGCGCTCCCAGGTTGCCCCCAGAGCCCACCGTCGTGCACCAGCCCACCTTTATGCTGGCCCATGACCGTCACGATAGAATTAGTATCTGTTTCCGAATGTA
>JAURAE010000049.1 GCA_030829675.1 Schleiferiaceae bacterium | reverse complement strand
TCATACGCCCTACCGTCTTGATGAGTTCCGGATGCAAGCCGTGAATACCCAAATCAATGGCAGTACGCTTACCGATCTGAATGATTTCCTCCTCGATTTGACGAGTGGTTTTCGCCACCACCTCTTCAATACGTGCCGGGTGAATACGACCGTCGCTGACGAGCTTGTGCATAGACAAACGGGCTACCTCACGTCGTACCGGATCGAAACAGCTCAACAAAATGGCTTCCGGGGTATCATCTACAATGATTTCTACTCCCGTAGCAGCCTCAATGGCGCGAATATTACGTCCTTCACGACCAATGATTTTCCCTTTGATATCGTCGTTTTCAATGTTGAATACCGATACGGCGTTCTCGATCGCGTTTTCTGTGGCTACGCGCTGAATGCTCTGAATAACCACCTTTTTCGCTTCTTGAGAGGCCGTTAGCTTGGCTTCTTCAAGGGTAGTTTGGATGAAGGCCTGAGCGTCGAGCTTTGCCTTGTCCTTTAAGGTTTGGATCATCTGCTCCTTCGCCTCTTCTTCCGTCATGCCGGTCAAGGCTTCGAGCTGTGCGATTTGCTTGTCGCGCAATTTCTCTACTTCCTTGGTCTTGGCCTCAAGCGCTTCACGCTTTTTCGCTAGGGTATCCTTTTCCTTCTGTAGGTTGCGTTCGTCACGCTTGAAGTCTTGGATGCTTTGGCGTAGACGCTCGTCCTTCTCGCGGAAGGAGTTTTGGCGTTCGGCCAATTTTTGATCGCGCTTTTGCACCGCGCGCTCGTGTTCCTCTTTAAGGTTCAGGAATTTCTCCTTCGCCTCTAGGATGCGGTCTTTTTTGATTTGCTCAGCTTCTTTTGCCGCTTCGGACAGCATCAACGCGCTCTTCTTTTTCATCGCGTTTTGCCAGAGGACAAAGCCTCCTCCCAAGCCTACCAAAAGCCCAACAACCGCAAAAATTAATTCTGTTGTCATACCACGTAGGGTTAAAGTTGTTAAAAACCCGCACCTGCTAGCATGTTGTCTAAACTCCTTAATATCAGGATCTGTCGCTGCCGCTTCGTCTTGACCTTCCGCTGGAGCGAGCTCTTCCAAAAAGGAATGGCGGCCTGCTCGTAACGCTGCGAGTCAACAACATAACAACGTGCTCGTTGAGTTTAGCACAAAAATAGCAAGTGCGGGAAACGTTATTCTCCTTGTAAAGCCGCGTTTAATACGGCTTCAACGTCGGCCAATGCTTCACTGGCCTGGGATTGAACGGCTTGAGATTGTTTGAGTGCGATTTCCGTTTTGGAAGCGAGTTGTAGCGCACACATGCTGAGCACATCTTGCTTGTCTTGGACAGCATAACGGCTTTCAAATCTGGCTACTGCGTCGTTTATGGTTTTCACGGCCGCTCGGATTTGTTCCTCTTCTTCCGTTTTCACGGTCAGCGGGTACACCCTATTGGCAATGGTCACTTTTATTTTTAACGTCTCACTCACGGAGATTAGGCACTTAACAATTTCATGCAGCGGTCAATTTCCCGCACCAACTCCGCAATCTTTTCTTCGCTGTACGTGTCCCGCGCGGGCGAACCACTTTGGACTGTTAGCGCTAGATCGCGTTGTTGCAACTGATTTTCGAAGTCCGCGTGCTCCGCTTGCAAGGCCATCAAAGTCTCCTGCAAATGATCCACTTGTTCTTCTAGTTCAATGATTTTCTGGCGCAATTCGGTGTTAACCTCAGCCAATCTCTGGGCTTTGTGGGTCACACGACGTACTGTATCAGAAAATTCACTTGACATGTAAATCAGTTTCCATCAAAGATACCATAATTGTAGATTTGTGGCATGCAGAAATTCATCCTCTTATTAGGGATTTTCTTAACGCCCCTCGTTCAGAACGCCCAAACCTTTGAACCTCAGCCACCACTGGACATTCCGCTCGTGCTCAGCGGTACTTTCGCCGAATTACGAGGCAATCACTTCCACGGAGGCATCGATGTCAAGACCCAAGGGCGCAGCGGTCTGAAGGTCTATTCCGTCGCCGAAGGGCACATAAGTAGAATTGCGGTCAGTCCATATGGCTATGGCAATGCGTTGTACATCCGTCACCCCGAAGGTTATACCTCTGTGTACGGTCATTTGAATGCTTTTGCGCCGGAAATTGAGCAATGGGTCGAGGATCAGTTTCGCGACCGCAGTAAGAACGACGGCAACCTGTACCCCAGCGCCGAGCAGTTCCCCGTGACCAAAGGTGAATTTGTGGCTTTCTCTGGAAACACCGGCGGTTCTTTCGGCCCTCACCTGCACTTTGAGATTCGTGACACCAAGACTGAGGAACCTTTGAATCCTTTGGAATTTGGGCTGAAGGTTAAGGATACTCGCAAGCCGGATATGCGCGGATTGAGATGGACCGGGCAAGATTTTGGCACCAGTGGCTCATTTAAGCCTGGCGATACGATTTCAGCGGAGATCGCCGTGGGGATTGACCTATTTACCACGGACAAGCAAGATCTGGCCAATAATAACAACGGTGTTTATGCCATTGAAGCAGCTGTGGACGGCAAAAACTTTTTCACGGCGCATTACAGACGCATCAACTTCAACACTACGAGATTCATCAACGCGCACATCAATTATGATTTGTACTGTTCTCAAGGGGTGAGGTATACGCGTTTGTACGAATTGGACAATAATCCCCTTGACCTTACCACGACCTATGAAATGGCCGAGCCCGCTTTTCGCACTACGAAAGGATGGATTACCGTCGCTCAGGATAGCGTGATTAAGGTGGACGTGAACATTAAAGATTTCGAGGGTAATACCAATGCCTTTTCCTTTTATGTGAAGGGAACACAGCGCCCGATGAAGGGGATGTTGGACCGGACGGCACTTCCTTGGGATATGGCGCATTCATTGACTTTGGGTCCAATTCAGTTTACCATCCCAGCCGGCGCTTTGTACAACACGACCTATGATTTTGTGATGGGCGACAAAGGCAATGGACAATATGTTATTGGCGGCGGTTATGTGCCATTGCAGACCTACATGACCCTAGAATGGACCTTGGACAGCACGCAGGTTCCTGGAGTGGGCTGGTTCCTTTGGGAGGCCGACCACAAGGGCAAGAAGAGCGCGATTACAGGGAAGAGAGAGGGCGACGTGATGATTTTTGAAACACGGAGTACAGGGACTTATGAATTGGACCAAGACCTCCAAAAACCGACGATCAGTATCGTTAGTCGCACGCCATCTGCCCGTCCGAACAGCAACTTCCGACAACTTCTTGTTCGTGCCGCAGACGACAAAACAGGCGTCGACCGTTATAGTGCCCGGATTGATGGGGAATTTGTTCGCATCGACTTTGATTATAAACAGGAATTGTTAAAAGTGATTGTTCCCAAGGATATCCCCGCCGGAAACCATAATTTGCGAGTGGTTGTCATTGACGGCGTTGGCAATACTGCGGTGGAAGAATACAGCATCACTTTATGAGAAAATTAGTCCTCCTTTTTGGATTCCTTATAGCTGCCTTAACTACGCAAGCACAAGGCAGAGAGCCTATTCAGCTGCACGGTGTAGTAGTGAGCAATGATAGTTTGGTCCAATTACTTCCTAACGTTCAAATCCTTGTCAAGAGCCGTGGACAGATGAACGTGAGCGACCGCGATGGCTTCTTTTCCCTCGTCGTAATGCCGGGAGACACAGTGCTCTTTCAACATATTGGCTTCAAGCTGACCCGTTTCTGGGTACCGGATACCTTGGAGGGCGACAACTTTTTGGCGCGCATCATCCTAGAATGGGACACTGAGGTATTAGACCCCGTGATTGTCTACCCTTGGCCGTCGAAGGAAAACTTTAAAGAGGAGTTCTTGGCGATGGAAATCCAAACCACAGAACTAGATATTGCACAGCGCAATCTTGCCCTCGATGAACTGCGTGCGCGTGCCCAAGCCATGGGCTATGATGCCGCAGAGATGCAAGATTACTTAATCACCATGCAGAACCAGCAGCTCTACAATCAAGGTCGCTACTACGGCGGCTCCGGAGCCTCTGCAATTCTGGGCGCATTGTCCAATCCTTTTGCTTGGACCGAATTATTCCAAAGCCTGAAACGCAAGTAACTTGAAAAGATTTCTTCTCATCCTAGGGCTATTGCCATGGGCCGCCACCGCGCAGGTCATGGACTCCACCCTCTTGGATGAAGTCGAGGTCCAAAGTGAGCGCACTGCCGAAAAAGGCACCACAGTATATGGCAAGGACATTCGGTTTACCACGGGTGCGGAAGGTGGCGTGGAAGGGGTCGTCAAGACCTTTGCCGGGGTGAGCTCTCGAAACGAAATGAGCTCGCAATACAATGTGCGTGGCGGGAACTTCGACGAAAATCTAGTCTACATCAACGGATTTGAAGTGTTCCGTCCGTTCTTGGCACGGGCCGGTCAGCAAGAAGGGATGAGCATTATCCATCCCCATTTGGTCACCAGCATAAATTTCAGTGCCGGCGGCTTTAGTGCGGTATACGGCGACAAGCTCAGTTCGGTATTAGATGTGAACTATTCCTACCCACGGGGACCTGGATTCCGTGAAATGACTGCGGAAACTTCCCTTACAGGTGCGAGCTGGGCCTTGAAGCAAAATTCAGGCCCGTGGACGGTGGCCACCGGATTGCGCTACCGCAACAATGCCCTCCTACTCAATGCTACAGATGTGCAAAGCGATTACTTCCCGGTCAATGCAGACGGACAGGTATTATTGAGCCGGCTGTATGGCAATGAAGAAGGCGATTACGGACATGCACGGCTGGAGTTCTTCGCCCATTTCGCGCACAACCGAATGAACCAAGTTCCGCAGAACCGACAAACAAACTTTGGGTCTTTGCAGGAAGCCTTGCGGCTTAACGTTTACTTCGATGGAAAGGAACAGTTCGGATACGATACCCAGTTCCTAGCGACCAAATACACCACCATCACCGGCATTGCAGGCGGTGGCGTGCGCACGTTCTCCGCTACGGGCTTCCACACTACGGAAGTGGAGATTACCGATGTCATAGGCTACTACCGCTTGAATGAGCTCAACAACGACTTGGGTTCCGACGATTTCGGTGAGATCACCTTGGTGCGCGGTGTGGGTGCCTTCCAAGATTTCCGTCGCAACTTCCTCGACGCCTATATCGGCAATCTCAAGTACGACGAGGTCATCAGCTTTAACAATGTTGATCTGAGCATCGGAGCCTTGGTTCAGGGCGAAAACATCTACGACCGCTACAAGGAATGGGAACGCATCGATAGCGCGGGCTATAGCCTACCCTATACCGGCAGCACCCTCGATAGTGTCATCAGCGGTAGATTGTATAGCACTCCCGCCGAAGGTTTGGAACTATATAGCCATGTGTCCGCCACTCAGACCTTAATCAATACTAGAGCGAAGGCTTGGATGAATGTGAACGGTGCTAAAGTGGTCGATAAAGGCACTTGGCGCTACAATATGGGTGCAAGGATGCAATGGGCCCAATTATCGAATGAAGTCCGTATCAGCCCCCGAGCGAATGTGAAGTTCACCCCGGAGGGTGGCCTATTGGCTGATTACCGCTGGACCTTGAGCGCCGGCATGTACGACCAATACCCCTTCTACCGCGAAATGCGTTTGAAGGACGGCACCCTAAATACGGAGGTGAAGAGTCAGCAGGCCCTGCACCTTATCGCACGCCAAGACCGCTACTTCAACCTGTGGAACCGCCCCTTTGTATGGAGTTTGGAAACGTATTACAAGGGGTTGCAGCGCGTGAATTTATTTGATGTGGAGAATGTGCGCATTCGCTACCAAGGCAACAATGACGGGCTGGCTCGAGTATATGGGATTGATTCCCGAATCAATGGCGAGTTCGTGAAAGGCACCGACAGCTGGTTCACCTTCAGCTTGTTCCGCGCCCAGGAGCGCAGCACCACCAGCTTCGTGCAGGGATGGCACGCCCGACCTACCGATACGCGATTCAATTTTGCGGTGTATTTCCAAGATTATTTACCCAACGACCCCTCTACCCGATTGTCTTTGACCTTGATGGTCGGCGGTGGCTTTCCATTTGGTCCCGATGGCATAGGCAATGAAATTGCGCAGCCCGAAGATAGATTCTTCCGCAGCCCGCCTTACCGTCGTGCGGATATAGGGTTTATTAAAGTGCTCAAAGGAAATTGGACCCAGCAATTTGAAGAGGTATGGATCAGTGCAGAAATCTTCAACCTATTGCAAGCGCGCAATACCGTAAGCTACCTTTGGGTCAAGGACATCAGCGCTGCCGGGCAGTATGCGGTGCCGAACTACATGACCAATCGATTGTTAAACCTTAAAGTCCACGTGGATTTCTAGCCATGCGAATAGTTGAATCTTGGAGTACCAAACAGTTTAAAACGACCATTTACGCGATGGAACGCTGGCATTACGTGGAGTTTGAAGCGGGCCCAATGAAGCAAGGCTTCAAATTCATGAAAGAGAGCCATCCCGCAGTGGGCGACGTTAAAGATGCCTTAACAGAAGCATTCTTGGCGGAGGTCTACGCCACCTTTGAGAAGATGTTCCTGAACCTGAAGCAACATACTTAGGACATCATATCCAAGATGTCGTTTTCCAAATTTCTACCCTTGTCTTTGTTGTACCATTCTTGGGCATGTCGTGACCAAGCGGCACGGTCAAAATTTGGATCTGCTTTCCACTGCTCGTACTGATGAGTTAGTCCTGAAGGTCGCGGGCCCCACATTCCACGAACATCGAATTCATCTGTCATTCGAATAAGTCTCGGAATGGAGCGAGCACCGTTGATGCTGAACTGGTCCATAAGCTCAGGATGCTGGTCCCTGAATACGATTCGCAGAGAAATGCCAACGGCTGTTGCCCATGCGCTGAGCAGCGGCAGTGCATGCGCCGCATCGCCACACCAAGTCTCTGAGAAGACTAACCAACGTTCTCCTCTGATCTTGCGTTGCCCTAAGGCATCGATGAAGTCTACCTCCGCACTGTAGGTTTTATCCCAACGTCTTTGGCGCGCTGCCGAAAGCTTGGTGTATTCTATGTAGGAAGGTTTCTGCTCGCCGGAGGTGCGACCCTGTTGGGCGTACATCTGCAACATCTGATTATAGGCTCCATAGGTGATGCCTTTTGAAAAGGCCGCTTCTAAGGCACTATTTTGCTCTCGTTGATCCATAGGGAAAGGGTTTAAAGCTTTGCAGTGGGTACTCTACGCACAGATAGGTTACAGCACAAACTACAGCGGTGGCCGAAAGGTAGACCATCCAAAGTACCGCCGGATTCCAATCCAAGATTTTTACACACATTAAAACAGGAATATGGAAGAGGTACATGCTGAAGGAAACCTTCCCCACCCAACGCAAGGGCTTGAACGAAAGTAGCGACGCCCACCATCCGGGGCCGAAGGTAGCTGCGAGGGCGATGGACCACAAGGCAGCTGCGGGTAGGAAGGTGTTGATGCTGGTAAAATCATCCATTTTCCACGACCACAGGCTGAAGGCTAGAATCACAGACCAACCCAGGGAGGAGGCCGGTTTGAAGGTGCGGAGGGCGTTCCAGAAATTGGGCACACATCGTTCCAATACCGCGACCAGCGTACCCATCAAAAAGATGTTTAGGTATAATAAGGTACTCGTGCCGTCGGGTTGCCAACGCACGGAATATTGGTAGACGCCCACGAAGAGTGCGGCGAAAGTGATGCCCATCGCCCAGAGGTTCCAGCGAAGGACGCGGTGGAAGAAGTAGAGCAAGATGGGGCTGATGAGGTAGTATTTGAATTCGACGGGGATGGACCAGAAGATGTGATCGCCGCGTTGGAGGGCGAGATGCTCCCATAATTGGCCCCAACTATGGATGACCACCTTAAGACCGGCAGCATTGGCTAGGCGAAATACGACCAATGCGAGGAAGAAGAGCGGAAAGATGCGCAGAACGCGACGGCTGAAATAATAGCGCCAGTAGTCCCATTGCGCCCTGCCCTGTTGGAACATTTTGATGATCTGGCGATCGAGCAGGTAGGCGCTCAACACAAAGAAGAGGTACACCCCCAGCTTGCCGCGGATCATCATGCTATCGGGTCCGAAGGGGCCCAGGCCGTGATTTGCTCCGTGGCCGAAGACCACCATCAACACTGCCAATCCACGCAACCCGTCGAGGGGCTTGTGGTGGTCGGGATGCTCATCCCCAGCGAAGAAGGCGGTGGCCCAGTTCATTACTTTCTAAATTCCAAGAGGGTCTTGCGGATGATGGCAATACACTCGTCGAGTTGTGCTTTGGTCATGACTAGTGGCGGAGCGAATCGGATAATATTTCCGTGCGTAGGCTTCGCCAAAAGACCGTTTTCTTTCAAGGCCATACAGATGTCCCAAGCCGTTGAGCTATCTGGCGTATCGTTAATTATGATCGCGTTCAACAAACCCTTTCCACGCACCTTGGTCACGAGGTCGGTTTCTGCAATAACTTTATTCATTTCGGCACGGAAGTGCTCGCCCATAGCGCGTGCATGAGGGGCCAATCCCTCCTCTTTCACCACTTCAAGCGCCGCGATGGCTACTTTTGCGGCAATAGGGTTTCCACCAAAGGTCGAACCGTGCTGGCCGGGTTTAATCACCTCCATCACTTCGTTATCCGCCAAGACCGCACTCACGGGATATACCCCGCCCGACAAGGCCTTTCCTAAAATCAAAAGATCCGGTTTTGTGTAGGTCTCCCCACGCTCACAGGTGTTGCCACAAGAACAATTCCCACAAACGGCCACCAAAGATCCTGTACGTGCAATCCCCGTTTGAACCTCATCGGCAATGAAGAGCACGTTGCGTGCTTCACACATGGCTTTCGCTTTCGCTATAAAATCATCTGCAGGCGTATTCACCCCAGCCTCCCCTTGGATAGGCTCCACCAAGAAACCGACAACATTTTCATTCGCCAAGGCAAAACCCAAGGCACCTAAATCATTGTAAGGCACGGTCACAAAACCGCCCGTGTAAGGACCGAAGTTGTTGCGCGCATCTGGATCGTCGCTGAAGGAGATGATGGTCGTCGTACGTCCGTGGAAGTTTCCTTCACACACGACAATAACCCCTTGGTTCTGTGGCACACCTTTTTTCTCGTACCCCCATTTACGGGCGATCTTCAAGGCCGTTTCCACCGCTTCTGCCCCAGTATTCATAGGAAGCACCTTGTCAAAACCGAAGGTGTCGCAGATGTATTTCTCGTAGGCCCCGAGCTGGCTGTTGAAGAAAGCGCGCGAGGTCAAGGTCAATTGTTTGGCTTGATCCACCATGGCACCGACGATTTTCGGATGGCAATGGCCTTGATTCACCGCACTGTAGGCAGAGAGAAAGTCAAAGTATTTTTTGCCTTCCACGTCCCATACATGCACGCCTTCGCCGCGGTCTAAAACAACGGGTAGCGGGTGGTAATTGTGGGCGCCGTAAGTATCTTCAAGGTGCATCAAAGCGTTAGAATCCATGCTCGAAATCTTTTAAATTATTTGGGTGTGCTACAAATATAAGGGCGTTGGATTTTGAAATCGTTAATAATTGTTGGTTCTATTAAGTTATAGTACGTCTGAAGCAGAACAGCTCAATTCAATATTGATGTTGTAGGGTCCAATTTTTTCACTCCTTAAATTTTGAAGGGCGGCCTGCGGGCCGCCCTTTCTTTTATCGGTATTTTTGCGGTATGGGAAGAAAGAGCAAACGTATCCCCAACCTTGAGCGTGTACACCTCACAGATTTGGGCAACAA
>JAURAE010000048.1 GCA_030829675.1 Schleiferiaceae bacterium | reverse complement strand
TTCCGGAGTATGACCTAATAAAGGTTTAATCACTGCCATACATTGCGCGTATAAGGTTCTGATTTCAAATGTACACTTTGCGGCTTTTACCCCGTACCTTTGTCCCGATAAACAACCCCACATCATGGATATCAAACGCGTACCAGTGAGCATTTATGCCGAAATGACCCCAAATCCTAAGGTCATGAAGTTCGTCAGTAACAAAATGTTGTTGCAGACAGATTCCGCAGAGTTTAGAAACATTGATGAAGCCAAGCCATCGCCGCTTGCAACCAAATTATTCCACTTCCCCTTTGTAAAAGAGGTCTTCATCTCAGGGAACTACATCGCCATTGCGAAGTACGATATCGTGGAATGGGATGCTGTCGCACAAGAAGTCCGCATCTTCATCACTGAGTTTCTTCAGGACGGAGGGGTAGCGGTTCACGAGGACCAATTATCTCCTGCACAAGAAAGCCCGTCAGAAGAAGATGGCGCTCCAGCCCTTAGGACAGAAGATCTCGGCGAGGTGGAGCAACGCATTGTTGATATTTTGGAAGAATACATCAAGCCTGCCGTGGCACAAGACGGCGGAAACATCGCCTTCATGGGCTACAAGGACAAAATCGTTGAAGTACAGCTTCAGGGTGCTTGTTCCGGTTGTCCTTCTTCTACCATGACGTTGAAAAACGGCATCCTCAGCATCCTTCAAAAGATGTTGCCGACCTTGGTCGACGATGTGGTTGCTGTGAACGGGTAAGCAAAAATTTTAGCGCTGCAGCGCACAAAAAAAGGGCGACCCTGCGGGTCGCCCTTTTTTATATACTCAAATACTGCTTACGCAGGTTGCATCCCCATATTGCGCAAGTGACGGAAGTGTCCTTTAATCGCACCAATGGTGGTTTTGTATTCGTTATACGGCAACTGGAATTCTGCAGCCGTTTTGCGCACAATCTCCGCAATCTTTGGATAGTGCACGTGGTTAATGGTAGGGAATAAGTGGTGCTCTACTTGGAAGTTCAACCCACCTGTATACCAAGTCACCAACCAATTCTTAGTAGCAAAGTTTGCCGTTGTTTTTAACTGGTGCTCTAACAGAGAAGATTCCTTCACTTCTTCCTCTGTTGGGAATTCAGCCTTGTCGACTACATGAGCTAATTGGAACGTAATAGATAGAATAAACCCTGCTATCACGTGCATCACAAAATTACCCCAAAGTACCATGTACCACGGTGCGCCAAGCAGCATAGGCAATACATAAAACACCGCGAAGTGGAATCCTTTTCCTACGATAAGTTTGGTCCAAACCATCCCTAAGCTTTGATCTTTGGCCTTGAATAGATCACTCTTGTTGTAGTTGACCACCTGTTTGAAATCCTTCTCCAATAACCATTTCCAAGTCATGAGCGTATAGGCAAACGGCGCGTAAATATGCTGGTACTTGTGCTTAGGCTTCAACTCCTGATCAGGGTGGAATCTGAACATGTTCCCGGTTTCGATATCATCATCATGGCCGTCCACATTAGTATGCGTGTGATGCTTCATATTGTGCTGCACGCGCCACGTATAGGAGTTGCCCGCAAGCATGTAAATGGACGCCCCAATCTTACGATTGATCCACTCGTTTTTTGTAACCGTATTGTGCAATGCATCGTGCATGAGGTTCATTCCAACACCTGCCATGCCCAAACCTGTAATGGTCCATAGTAGGGTAGTCATTCCAAATCCTTGGTAGCCCATTAAGAATACTACAAAAGGAACAAGGTATAGGGCAAGATTCGCCGCTGCCTTGAGGTAGTAACGGTAATCCGCCAACGTAGATTTTTGATTGTCTCTAAAATAAGCGCGGACTCTCTTCCTCACTTCAGACTGGAATTCGCTTTTACTTTTAAATGTCAACATGAAATTTGTGTAAATAAGAGTGGGAAGATAGCAAACACCCCTGAAAATCAATCCACTTATGGTAAATTTGCCGAGAATTATACGAACACAACATGCTACAAAACATAAATCCCACTGAGTTAAAGACTTGGAAGAAACTACAAGAGAACTTTAAAAAAGATAAACGCACGTTAAAAACACGCTTCTTTGAAGATCCTGAACGCTTCTCTAAGTATAATATCAAATGGGACGGCATATTGTTCGATTATTCCAAAAACATCTTTGGTTCGGAGACTTTTACTTTGTTTCAAGAATTGCTCGATGAAGCCGGCGTTCGCGAGGCCATTCAACAGCAACAAAGCGGAGCTAAAATCAACGTGACAGAAGGCCGTGCAGTGCTGCATACCGCACTTCGTAACATGAGCGGCAATGCCATCGAGGTAGATGGTAAGGATGTGATGCCCGATATCAAGGCGGTTTGGGCGAAACTCGCCACTTTTAGCAACGATGTCCGCTCAGGTAATTGGAAAGGATGTACTGGCAAACGCATTACCGATGTGGTCAATATTGGTATCGGCGGTAGCGACCTAGGCCCGCGCATGGTCATCAACGCTTTGAAGCCCTTCGTTACTGAAGAGATGAACTTCCACTTTGTGGCCAACGTAGACGGCGCAGATTTGTGGGAAGTCCTGAAAAAAGTAAATCACGAGACGACGCTTTTCATCATTGCTTCGAAGACCTTCACCACACAAGAAACCATGAAAAACGCACACAGTGCGAAGGAGTGGTTCTTGGCAGAAGGTGGTGCACCAAGTGATGTAGCCAAGCACTTTGTAGCCGTGAGCACGAACGCTGATGGCGTCTCGAAGTTTGGCATTGATACCAACAACATGTTCGGTTTCTGGGACTGGGTTGGCGGACGTTATAGCGTTTGGTCAGCGATCGGCTTGCCTGTGATTTTGGCCATCGGTTACCAAGGATTCCAAGCTTTCTTGAACGGAGCGCATGCGATGGACAAGCACGTTGCCAACGAGCCTTGGGACAAGAACATCCCAGCAATGATGGCCGTTTTGGGCATTTGGTACCGCAATTTCCACGGCGCTGCGAGCCACGCTATCCTTCCTTACGATCAATACCTCGACCGTTTTGCAGCCTACTTCCAACAAGGTGATATGGAAAGCAACGGGAAGTACGTAGACCGCAATGGCAAAAAGGTTAAATATGCTACGGGTCCAATTATTTGGGGCGAGCCAGGCACCAACGGCCAACACGCTTTCTACCAATTAATCCACCAAGGCACTGATTTGATTCCAGCAGATTTCATCGCTGCGAAAAACCCATTACATGGCCTGAGCGACCACCATCCTATCCTTCTTGCGAACTTCATCGCGCAAACTGAAGCGTTGATGAAAGGAAAGACTCGAAACGAAGTGGAGATTGAGATGCGCCAAGCTGGATTGGGCGAAGAGGAAATGGAGCACATTGCCCCTTACCGCGTCTTTGAAGGAAACCGTCCAACCAACAGCATTGTACTGGATGAGGTAAGTCCTTACCACTTGGGCCAATTAATCGCAGCCTATGAACACAAAATCTTTATCCAAGGCTATATCTGGAACATCTTTAGCTATGACCAATGGGGTGTAGAACTTGGAAAAGTTTTGGCTAAAGCCGTACTCAGTGAGCTCAACGGAACGGGAATAAAGCACGAGCACGACAGCTCAACAGCAGCGTTGATTAATTATCTGAAGAGCTAGTACTCATCTGCAAAGAAGAACGAAAAGCGTCCAGTAGTGTATTGAGCTGCTTGGCGTTTTTTGTAGGTACTAATGAGGCAATATCCTCCACCAAACTATTCTTAACCAAGGAGGTAATCAACTCATTACCCTGGGCTGTGAGATGAATGTAGAACAGACGACGGTCCTCTTTAAAGCGTACTTTCTCAAGCAGCCCCATGGCCATTAATCGGTCCACCATACGGCTGGCATCACTCATTTTATCGAGCATTCGTTCACGAATCTCAGATGTAGTCACCCCTTCGGAGCCACTGCCTTTGACGATTCGCAGCACATTGTACTGCTGCATGGTCAAACCGTGCTCCTTTAACTCTTCCATAATTCGCCCTTTCAACACATTGTAAGTGTAGATGATATTGACGATGAGTTTACTTTGATCTGAGGTGAAAGATTCCTGATGAATCTCTTGTTCTAGCGTCATTGCAGATTGGTGTTATAACACTATTTCAACAAAAAAATCGCCCGGACGTTCACGCCCAGGCGAAATTCATCTATACGGTCATGATATCCTGCTCTTTCTTCACATACATCGCATCACATTTCGCAATGTAGTCGTCCGTCATTTTTTGGATATCGTTTTCATAATCTTTTTGAAGGTCCTCGCTGAGTCCATCGTTGCCGAGTTTCTTCAACTCGTCCATGGCACTCTTACGAGCGGCACGTACCCCAACCTTTGCGCTTTCGCTTTCTGATTTGGCCAATTTTGCCAAATCCCTACGACGCTCTTCGGTTAAAGGTGGTACTGAAATAATAACACTTTCTCCGTTATTCATTGGATTAAAGCCTAAACCTGCATTTAAAATGGCCTTTTCAATCTCAGGAATCAACGTCTTTTCCCAAGGCTGAATGCTAATGGTTCGGGCATCAGGTGTATTGACATTACTCACTTGCTGCAATGGAGTAGCCGCGCCGTAGTACTCTACCATTACGCCTTGCAACATCGAAGGGTTCGCACGTCCTGCACGAATTTTCACCAAGGCCTTCTCCATGTGAGACAAGGCACGGTCCATATCGTCCTTTGTGGCATCAAATAGGAAATCTATCTCTTCTTGCATACCGTTTCATTTAGTTCTTTACAATAGTCCCTACTCCTGGCGTTCCCTCCACCACCTTCATCAAGTTCCCTGGGGTGTTCATGTCAAAGACCAGAATAGGCAATTCATTTTCTTTACTCAAAGTGAAGGCCGTCATATCCATAACATTCAATCCCTTGTCGTAGACTTCTTTGAAACTCAAGGTATCAAACTTTGTCGCAGTAGCATCCTTCTCTGGATCGGCAGAGTAAATGCCATCTACACGAGTGCCTTTCAATATCACATCTGCTTGAATTTCAACTGCACGTAAGGTTGCTCCTGTATCCGTAGTGAAATACGGATTTCCTGTACCTGCCGAGAAGATCACCACACGGCCCTTTTCAAGATGACGAATGGCACGACGACGAATAAACGGCTCAGCCACTTTATCCATTTCAATCGCACTCTGCAATCGAGTATTTACTCCAGCTGCTTCCAATGCACCCTGAAGGGCCAAGCCGTTTATTACGGTGGCTAGCATACCCATATGGTCTGCCTGCACACGGTCCATGCCTTGGGAAGCGCCGCTGATTCCACGGAAGATATTCCCGCCGCCGATCACGACACCTACCTGCACACCTTTTTTAACTACGGCCTTGATTTCTTCTGCGTATTCTGCGATGCGCTTGGGATCAATACCAAAATCTTTCTCCCCCATCAGGGCTTCTCCGCTGAGTTTGAGGAGCACTCGATTGTATTTCATCTCTTTTGGTTTGAACACAAATATATCGAAAGTAGGCCCCTCTATGCAACGAGAATCGCGCGAGTTTTCCCCGTTTTAAGCACAAAAAAAACGCGCCGACAATGCCGGCGCGTTTCCTGAAATTTTCGCTTCCTCTAGATTATAGAGATACGCGCTTGAAATCTACTACTTCCAAACCAGCTTTAACGCTAGTTAAGTATTTAGCAACACTCATCTTAGAATCTTTGATGAAATCTTGGTCTACCAATGTGTTCTCCTTGAAGAATTTGTTCAAACGACCAGCAGCGATCTTGTCCAACATTTCTTCTGGCTTGCCTTCTTGACGAGCCAATTCTTTACCTACTTCCAATTCGCGAGCGATCACATCTTCAGAAACTGAATCACGGTTCAAAGCAACTGGGTTCATAGCCGCAGCTTGCATCGCTACGTCTTTACCAGCCTCTTCAGCCTCAGCAGTCAAACCTACCAAAGTACCGATCTTATTACCCATGTGAATGTAAGAGGCGACGTAAGGAGCGCTTACTGTAGCTAGCTCAGCAACTTCAATCTTCTCACCGATCACACCTGTTTGCTCTTGTAATTTCGCAGCAACTGTCAAGCCACCCTCGAATTCAACAGCACCGAACTCTTCAGCACTCTGAACGCCAGATGCCAATGCGATATCGGCTAATTTATTAGCCAAAGCAACAAAATTATCGTTCTTAGCTACGAAGTCCGTTTCACAAGATAACTTAACGATAACACCTTTATCTGAACCGTTAGTTTTTGCAATAACTGCACCTTCTACTGCATCGCGATCTGCGCGCTTAGCAGCTACTTTTTGACCTTTTTTACGTAGGATGTCGATGGCAGCCTCGAAGTCGCCTTCAGCTTCAACCAAAGCGTTTTTACAATCCATCATCCCAGCACCTGTTTGCTTTCTGAGTTTGTTTACATCAGCAGCTGTAATGTTTGCCATGATATTGAGTTTAAAATTGTGTTTGAATTATGAAAGAGAGCCGTAAAGGTTATCCTCACGGCTCTCCGAAAAATCTATTCTAATAACAAAGCGATCGGATTAAACCTTTGCCGCTTTCTTTTCGATTTTTGATTGCTCGGCAACCGCTTTGTCACTCTTGCGTTGTGACAAACCTTCCTTGATTGCAGCTGTTACGCGCTCCAATACAACTGCGATACTTTTAGAAGCATCGTCGTTTGCAGGAATTGCGTAATCTACGCGACGTGGGTCCGAGTTTGTATCTACCATCCCGAAAGTTGGGATACCCAACTTGATGGCTTCGTCTACAGCAATGTGTTCACGCTTGATATCAACGATAAACAAGGCAGCCGGAAGACGATTCATATCTTCCACAGAACCAAAGTCCTTTTCCAATTTTGCACGCTGACGGTCTACTTGAAGACGCTCACGCTTAGAAAGAGTTTCGAACGTACCATTTTCCTTCATCTTATCGATGCTCTGCATCTTCTTGATGGCTTTGCGAATGGTTACAAAGTTCGTCAACATACCTCCTGGCCAACGCTCAGTTGCGTAGGGCATGTTTACATCGCCAGCATATTTTGCTACGATTTCTTTCGCTTGCTTCTTAGTTGCAACGAAAAGGATTTTACGACCTGATGCAGCGATTTTTTTCAAAGCTTCTGAAGCCTCGTCGATTTTTGCATCTGTTTTGTGTAGGTCGATCACGTGGATACCATTGCGCTCCATAAAGATGTAGGGCGCCATGTTTGGATTCCACTTACGGGTCAAGTGTCCGAAGTGAACACCTGCATCCATGAGTTTTTTGATGTTGTCTGTTACTGCCATTTTTTTGAGTTTACTTTCCGTAGTAAGCAATGTGCTAGTAGCCTTTTAAAGAGTCTAGCCCATTTGGATACTAAATCTCGATTAACGTTTAGAGAACTGGAATTTCTTACGTGCTTTCTTCTGACCGAATTTCTTACGCTCAACCATACGTGGGTCACGAGTAAGAAGTCCGACGGGCTTCAATACTGTACGATTCTCCTGATCGATTTCAGAAAGAATACGGCTTACACCCAAACGGATTGCCTCAGCTTGACCAGTGATCCCACCACCTACAACGTTTACTTTAACGTCGTACTTGCCAGTAGTCTCAGTCAAATTGAAAGGCTGTTCCAATTTGTAGTGCAAAGGTGCAGTAGTGAAGTAGTCCTTGTAGTCTTTGCCGTTGATGGTGATGGCACCATTGCCTTCATCCATGTAGACACGAGCTACAGAAGATTTACGTCTCCCAATTGCGTGAAACTTTGCCATTTATTATTACTTATTTGATTTCATTAATATTGATTGCAGTCGGCTGTTGTGCCTCGTGCTTGTGCTCACCACCTGCATATACGTGTAGGTTGCGGAACAACTGTGCACCCAAACGATTCTTAGGCAACATTCCTTTTACCGCCTTTTCTAAGACGCGCTCTGGGAACTTAGCCATCATTTGTTCTGGGTTGGTTGTACGCTGACCACCTGGGTAACCAGTGTGCCATACGTACGTTTTGTCTGCCATCTTATTGCCAGTCA
The DNA here is from genome assembly GCA_030829675.1 of Schleiferiaceae bacterium. GTDB lineage: Bacteria > Bacteroidota > Bacteroidia > Flavobacteriales > Schleiferiaceae > UBA10364. The sequence continues at coordinate 2,001 of JAURAE010000048.1, read as the reverse complement.
AAACAACCTTATCAGCATTTAGAATGATCACGTTATCACCACAGTCAACGTGAGGCGTGTAATTCGGCTTGCGCTTACCTCTTAGAAGCAAAGCAACTTTAGAAGCTAGACGACCTAAAGTTTGGCCTTCAGCATCTACTACTACCCAGTTCTTGTCTACGGTCGCCGCGTTGGCTGAAACTGTTTTGTAACTTAATGTATTCACCGCTATAGCGTTTTATATGTTATTTGGAATGCCTAAACATCCTCCTAAAAAGGGCTGCGAAAATACATCTTTATTTGCCTAACAACCAAAAATCTACAAACAAATTGTTAGCATGTTTTCGGCGGCTCCGTTTTTGTGTTGCAAGAATCAAGTGTATGAACGAACTTGCCGAGCATGCGAAAATACCTCAAATACCCCATTTTATTGGCATTTGCCTTAGTATCAACACATTCCTTCGGACAGAAATGTGGACATGATCTCTTAGAGGAAGAAATCAAACGCCAAAATCCTAATTATGAGTCAGATTGGGCCGAGTTTATCAGCACTGTGGACTTTGACTCGGATCAAAAAACGGAGGGTACTGTACTCACCATTCCCGTGGTGGTGCATATCATCTACAATGATGCATCGGATAACATCACAGATAAACAAGTCAAAAATGCGATCGAGGTGTTGAATGAAGATTTCCGTCGACTGAACCCTGATACCACCGATACGCGTGGCACATTTTTGAGTGTAGCAGCCGACTGTGAGATTGAGTTTAAATTGGCCAAACTTGATCCAAACGGCAACTGCCACACTGGGATCACTCGTACTCAGAGCGCGCTCTCCGTGAATGCGAACAACAATGTCAAGAGTTTGAAAAGTTGGCCGCGCACCAAATACGTAAACATCTGGGTGGTGAACTCCATCGACCTAGGAAGCTCAGGGCAAGGAACTGTGTTGGGATATGCCTATAAACCAAGCCCCGGCCAAAGCACTACCTACGATGGGATTGTGATTCGCCACGACCGCATGGGCCGCATCGGAACCAGCTCGAGCCGCGGACGCACACTCACCCACGAGATGGGTCATTACCTCGGGCTTGACCACCCGTTCAAGGGGGGCTGTTTCCAAGGCGATAATTGTGCCGATACTCCACCGGTTGATGAAGCCAGCTTCGGTTGTAACCTCACTACAAACAGCTGTTCGAACGATAACCCGAACCTTCCCGACCAGATTGAAAACTACATGGACTATGCTGATGATGATTGTGTGAACATGTTCACCGACGATCAAAAAGCAATCATGCGCTCAAGCCTGAACTCTGCCTCTCTTCGCGGGTATTTGATTACCGCAACAAACGCCACAGCGACGGGGATAGATCCTCAGGCTGTTTTACCGTGTGCGCCGCAGGCGAACTTTGGGGCCAGTCAAACGGTATTCTGTAAGGGTACAACAGTACAGTTCACCGATAAGAGCGAGTTTGGAAATCCAACCAGCTGGTCTTGGTGGTTGCCAGGTGGCACACCTTCTACCTCAACAGCGCAAAACCCTGTGGTAACCTATGCTACCCCTGGTAACTATACCGTGGGATTGACCGTTACTAACGCCATAGGAACTACTCAGTCTATGCAACCCGGATATATCAGCGTAAGAAACGTTGGTAGTGGTACTCACATGTGGGTCAACAACTTCAACTCCGGCTTTGAATTCCACGATATCCCTAATGGCACTTGGCACGTAGAGAATGCCGACGGTGATGATATTAAATGGGAGCGTAACAGCTACAACCATTACGACGGTAATTACTGTGTCAAGCTGGACAACTTTAACAACGACCCTGATAATTCTGATGCCTTGATTACAAATCAGATTGTGGTAAGTCGTGCGACGGCAATGTCTTTGGGCTTCCGTTATGCCATTGCCAGCAAGCCAGGTCAGGCCCAGGATAAATTGAGAATTAGCGTGAGCCAAGATTGTGGAGAGACTTGGGAAGAGGTACGCACCATTTTAGGACCGCTACTCTATGCAGT
>JAURAE010000047.1 GCA_030829675.1 Schleiferiaceae bacterium | reverse complement strand
CCGATTCCCACTTCCGTTCCGCGGATTTTCGTCTTGACGAGCGAAAACCAGGGATCAAAAAAGAGGTAGAACTTTTCGACGCGCGTTTTAAAGGCAATCGCCGGTATAAAATGTCCCAGTTCGTGCAGGACAACCAGCAATGAAAGACTGAGAATAAATTGAAGGATCTGTATGGTCATAATCGTGTGTGCGAAGGTACAATGCCTGCGTAACTTGTATGCCGTAATGAAGCACCGCGTCAACGGAACCAAAATCGTGCCGGAGAGTTCGCTCCCCGGCGTGAAGATCCACCCACTTGGGGGCCGAGAATACATGGTCCAAGAGGGTTCCCGTACGCTGCGCGCCTTTCTCGTTTCGGAAGACCGCAACACCAAGACAAGCACCTGGTGGATCGACGGATTTACCTATGAAGTAGCCTCCACCTCTCCGCTGGACGAACTGCTCGAAGCCATGGGCATGGGCGCTACGGCCACGGCTGGCGCCGACCACCTCAAAGCACCGATGCCGGGTATGGTCTTGGCCGTTCACGCCAGCGCCGGACAATCAGTCACTAAAGGGGACACCTTGATCATTTTGGAAGCCATGAAAATGGAAAATGCCCTCAAGGCGCCCCACGATGGCGTCATAGAAAGTATCACGGCCGTGGCGGGCCACGCCGTGGACAAAGGAGCCGTGCTCCTCACCTTTCAGAAATAACCCCCTTTCTACCTCTGGAAGAAACTTCAAGCCATCTTTGTCTGCGACGCGGATAGCTTAAACGGTTATTTATCGTAATATTGCGATGAATAAACGGCTGAACCTCCGCGCCCATGGGCCTCACGAAATCGGAACTTTTTACCCTGGAGCAAAACGAACTGGCCGCTTTGGCCAAAGTCTTTGCCCACCCTGCGCGCATTGCCATCGTCCAAGCTTTGCTTCGCGCCAATGCATGCGTCAACGGGACGCTCGTCCTGGAATTAGGCTTGGCCCAGGCCACGATTAGCCAACATTTGCATGAACTTAAACAGGCAGGCCTCATTCAGGGATCCATTGAGGGAACCCGGGTGAGCTATTGCATCGATCGGAAGCGTTGGGACGAAGTCCAAGCCAAATTCATGGCCTTATTTGCCCAACTTCCCACTTCGGCTCCACAATCTTGCGCCTAACCCCTTTTCCCCTCCCTATCCGCGAAAACTCATCCACAAATGACTCTCTCTGAAATTAAATCCGCCCTCCAAATCGTCTCCCAGGTTGAATTTACCTTGCCCAACCAGCAACACGTGCCGGCCCATTTTCATGTGACCGAAATTGGCGCCATATCCAAGCATTTTATCGACTGCGGGGGCACCATGCGCCAAGAACAAGCCATAAACTTTCAACTCTACACCTCGACAGACGATGACCACCGTCTCAGTGTGGAAAAACTACGGAACATCATCACCTTGTCCGAGCAGGCCTTAGGCCTGCCAAATGCAGAAATTGAAGTGGAATACCAAGGGCAAACCATCGAAAAATACGGGCTCGCTTTTGAAGCCGGGGTGTTTCACCTCATTCCCAAGGCGACGGCCTGCCTCGCTGAGGAAGCCTGTGGCCTCCCCTCGCTGACCCAACCCACTATGGCCCCATCCCAAACCTGCACTCCCGGTTCTGGCTGCTGTTAGTATATCTTCCCCTCATCCCATGACTTCGGTTTTACCAAACTTTCTGCCCGCCCTCCACGAAACGATTGAACAGGTCCGTGCGCAACCGGTTCCCACTGCCCGCAAGACCCTTTTGCAGCCGCTCATCGAAGCCATTCAGTCCCGAGTCACCCTAGGGCAACGGGTCGCATTACACTTCATCTGCACACACAATTCACGCCGCAGCCAATTTGCCCAAATTTGGGCGCACACCGCCGCGACGTACTATACAATTCCTGTTCAGTGCTACTCGGGGGGCATCGAAGTGACCGCCTTTCACCCTTTTGCCGTCGCGGCCATTCGCAGAAATGGATTCAAGGTCCCGGAACACCCCGGCGAAAATCCGAGCTATGCGGTCTGTCTCTCGGACGACCTCCCACCAATCACCGCCTATTCGAAACGGTATGACTCCCCCAACTACTGCCCATCCCCTTTTGTGGCGGTGATGACCTGTTCTCATGTGGACGATCACTGCCCTGTTGTCTTGGGAGCCGACCTACGTATTCCCGTATACTACGAGGACCCTGGGGCGTACGATGACAGCCCGGAGCGGGATGCCCGCTACGACGAACGTTCCTTGGATATTGCCCGGGAGCTCTTTTATGTCTTTTCTCACATCCAACCTTCCCACTAACTATGGCCATCCAGCGTCTTTCATTCCTTGATCGCTATCTCACCCTCTGGATTTTTGTGGCCATGGCCATAGGCGTTGGCTTGGGCTATGCCTATCCGGCTATTTCCACTCAAATCGATTCACTGAGTGTGGGAAATACCAACATTCCGATTGCCGTGGGATTAATCCTCATGATGTATCCCCCCTTAGCCAAAGTGAATTATGCCCTATTGCCCACCGTGTTTCGCAACGTTCGGGTGCTTACCCTATCCTTAGTCCTCAATTGGATCATAGGCCCGGTTTTGATGTTTGCCTTGGCCTTGATCTTCCTCCACGATTATCCCGAATACATGGTAGGCCTCATCCTAATCGGATTGGCGCGCTGCATAGCGATGGTGCTTGTGTGGAATGATTTGGCTGAAGGAAGTCGAGAGTATGGCGCTGGACTGGTTGCGCTCAATAGCCTATTCCAAGTCTTTGCCTACAGTTTTTATGCCTGGCTTTTCATCACGGTACTGCCTCCCTATTTCGGCTTTTCGGGTGCGATCGTCGACATCTCCATCACGACGATTTCTGAAAGCGTGGCCATCTACCTCGGCATTCCCTTTATCGCTGGCGCACTCACTCGGTACCTTCTGGTCCGACACAAGGGTGAATCCTGGTATACCTCCGTCTTCATACCCGCTATCTCCCCGATAACCTTGGTTTCGCTGCTCTTCACTATTCTAATCATGTTCTCACTCAAAGGGGAACTCATTGTCCAAATCCCCAAAGATGTTCTGCGCATAGCGCTCCCATTGGTCATCTACTTTGGCATTATGTTCTTTGTCGGTTTTTTTCTGTGCCGAGCTTTGGGTACGGCGTACGACCAAAATGCCGCCATCGCTTTTACCGCCGCGGGCAACAATTTTGAACTGGCTATCGCCGTTTCTATCGCGGTATTTGGACTGAACTCTGGGCAGGCCTTTACGGGGGTGATTGGGCCCCTGGTCGAAGTTCCTGCGCTGATTCTTCTGGTGCGTGTCGCGTTTTGGCTCAAAGCCAAGTTTTACCCCGCATAACCCTTTCCCAAAAAATTCACACCAAAAAAAAGCGCGCCCATTGCTGGGCGCGCTTCCGTTTTAAGCGCTTAGCGCTCCTAAACGTTTAGAAGTTGATGCGAACACCACCGTTCCAGTTGCGGGGCAAGCCCAAGAACACTTCTGCGTCGTCCGCAGAGTGGGTCTTGTCGCCGTACGCGTTGTAGGGAGAGTTGTCCGTAGCATCCTGGATGTACACGGCATCGGTCAAGTTGAACACGTGCGCAAAGACGTCCATGGTCACACCATTGAAGTCGATGGGCAAACGGTAGTTCAAGTTCAAATCCAACACGCTGAAGTTGGGCACTTGCCAAGACTCGGCGCGGTCTGATTCGCTCGTACGACCGAATACGTTCCAATCCGCGTAGTACTTGGAGTAATTGCGGTAGGTCAACGTAGCGTTCAAGTTCTTCACGCCCGTGTACTGAACAACAACTGCCTGCTGGTTCTGAGGAGCGTCACCTACGTGCAAGCCCTTCAGGTAGTAGTTCACTTGGGTCGTTACAGGAGAACCAGAGGAGTAGTCCGTGTATTCACCCGAAACGTCGTCCATCATCGTCCAGTCGCCGAAAGAAGCGCTCAAGTCGATGCGAAGACCCTTGATGGGCTTCAGAGCAGCCTCCAATTCCAAACCGCTGTGCTTCGCGTTCATACCGGTCAAGTAAACCGCGTCTTCAGAACCGTCCGTCAAGTAGACGAAGAAGCTGTTGGTACGGTTCAACCACAAGGTGTAGTAGTAGCTAGCACTCAACGCCAACATGCCGTTGGGGGCGCTCCAGTTCAAACCTGCCTCGTAGGAGTTAAAGGTCTCGTTGTCCGCAAATGACTGCTTGTACACTTTACCCGAAGCGTCGTTGATGGCCTTATCAAACGTAGGGGTAGCCTTCACCCAACCCAAGTTGGCGAACGCGTTTACGTTGTCGTTGATCGCGTACTTCGCACCACCCTTGATTTGCATACCGGGGAGGTTCTTGTTCTCCGCATAGTACTCTTCGCCGTTTCCGTTGTCACGGAAGTGGTCCGTCAACGTGTAAGACGCCATGGTGAAACCAGCTACCCCGTTTGCAGACAAGCGGTCAGAGCGGTAGTCGCCCTGAACGTAGGCACCGGCCCAGTTGATGGTCGTCGTGTTGTGGTAGGCAATCTTATCGCCCAAGCCAGCTTGGAAATCCGCTTGACGGAAGTCGCTGCTGTTGTCCACGTAGTAGGCACCGCCCAACAAGTCGCGCACTTCACGAGCGTGCTCTACTTGAGCAGAACGCACGTCCAAACCGTAGGTCAAGTTCAAGTTGTCGTTCACTTCGTGGTACAACTTAGAAATGGCACCCAAGGTCCACTGGTTATTGATTGAGTTACGCAAGATGCCGGTAGATGCAGGGCTGCCATCGGTAGCGTCCGCGTTCTCAGCCACTTCAGCGTCCCAGTTACGCGCAAAGCCCAATGCCGATGAGCTCTTTACAGAACCCAAGGTACCTGAGCCCCCGCCTGAACCTCCCGAGTAGTAGAAGATGTTCGCCAAGCGCATGTTGTCGTTGATGGTGCGGTACCAGTTCAAGTTCACCTGAGGCTTGTGGAAGTAGTTCTCACGCTCGTTGATGAAGTTCGGGTTGTAGCGCGCACCTTGACGAGCACCGTACATATTGTAGTACTGCTCCCCTGCATAGGAAGGATCTACCGTGTTGTAGTTCTGGCTGTAGTTGCGGCCCAATTCAGAGAATTGATCGGCAGCATTGGGGTCGTAACCGTCCAAAGACAAGGCGTAGTCTTTAGAGAAGCGACCTACGTTCTGACGGTACAAGTTCTGACCGTGGCGCTGGGGAGCACCAATGGCGTACAATTCCAACTTGTCCTTCTTTGACGCCTGGTAGGAGGCACCGAAGTAGTAGGCGTAGGCGTCCGTCCAGGTGCCCTGATAGAATCCGTCACCGGTCTTGCGCACCAACGTGCCAGAGATCGCCAATTTCTCGCCGATCATGCCGGAGTTGAAGCCCACGGTGGTCTTCAAGAAGTTCCAGCTGCCCAATTCCTGACGGATATACCCGCCCTTCGAGCGTGCTGCAGGATCGGAAATGATGTTGATGGTACCACCGATAGAAGGCGTAGCCAAGTTTACACCAGACAAACCGCGCTGAACTTGGATGTTGCTTGTCGCGTCACCCACACCGTCCCAGTTGGACCAGTATACCCAACCGTTCTCCATGTCGTTTACGGGTACACCGTTGATCATGATAGCGACGTTGCGCTGATTGAAACCACGAACGTTCAAACGAGAGTCACCCGCACCACCACCTTGGTTGGTAGAGTAGATAGAGGGCGCCGTGTTCAACACGTTGGGGAGGTCACGTGAAGCCAGGCGGTTCACGATGTCTTTCTTCGGAAGCGTCGTCACCGCGAAGGGCGATCTGCTGTCCGAACGAGAGGATACAATTTCAAGCTCTGTGAGCTCTACCACTGTGTCCAGGGCAGCTGTTTGAGCTTGGGCCGCAAAGGCAACCAACAAGGCTCCAGCAAGGGTCATAAGTTTTTTCATCAATCGATTGTTTAGGATGATTACCACAAAGAAAACACAGAACCCCCAGCCTACCACACGCGGATAGTTTAAGTCTGCGTTAAACCTGAGTAATTAACTGAATTCTGGCCGGATTTAGACTTCAAATCCAGCCGTCCAAATCGCGGCGATCTCGCTTAGTTGGACGACCTAACCCTTGATTACGCTGATGTTTCCGTGAAAGTAGAATTCGTTCGCGCTTTTCCATCTCCTCCTTCGCTGTGGTTTCGAGAAGAAAGTTTTCAACAAGGCCCGCTCCAACTCGACTCTTAGGAAAGTCCAAAACTTCAAAACGTCGTGCGTAGCCTGTATACCGTATTTCAAAAGCATCGCCCTTTTTGAGGGTTCGGCTCGCCTTGATCGGTTGGTCCTCGATGAGAATTCGGCCCAGCTTCAGCGAATCCGCGGCCACACTCCGCGTTTTATAGAGTCGAACCGCCCACAAGTAACTGTCGACGCGCATGGACTCAGTGAACGTGGATGAGCTGAGTGAACTGGGCGCGGCGCTCCGCCAATTCGGCGTCGGTTATGCGCTCCAAGCGCTCTGGGCCAAACTTCTCTACACAGAATGACGCCATGGTCGCGGCATACATCAAGGCGCGTTTCATGTTGTCAAAGGAGGTGTCTTTGGTTTGGGCCAAATAGCCGATGAATCCCCCTGCAAACGTGTCGCCTGCACCCGTGGGGTCAAATACTTCGGCCAAAGGCAAGGCGGGTGCAAAGAAAATCTGACCCTCGGGGCCGAAAAGTAAAGCTCCGTGTTCGCCTTTCTTTATAATCAAGGTCTGGGGTCCCATCGCCTGGATGGCTTTGGCTGCTTGCACCAGGTTGTGCTCGCCCGAAAGTTGGCGCGCCTCTTCGTCGTTAATCGTGAGTACGTCCACTTTTTTGAGCACCTTTTTGAGGTCTTCCAGCGCCACGTCCATCCACAAATTCATGGTGTCCAAAACGACCAATTTAGGGCGGTGGGTGAGCTGCTCCAAGACACGCATTTGGATCGCTGGCACTAAATTGCCCAACATCAAGTATTCGCAATCCTTGTACGATTCAGGGATGATAGGGTCAAAATGCTCCAAAACATTGAGTTGCGTGTCCAAGGTGTCCCGCGAATTCATGTCCATATGGTACTTGCCCTTCCAGAAAAAGGTCTTTTCCCCTTTAATCACCTGGAGGCCTTCCGTATGCACCTTGTGGGCATTCAGCAAGTCAATGTGGGCTTGTGGGAAATCGTCTCCCACGACCGAAACCAAATTGATGCGTTCGACAAAGTAACCAGCGCTCATGCCGATATACGTAGCGGAGCCGCCCAAGATGCGCTCCCGAACGCCAAAGGGGGTTTCTAATCCATCGAATGCAACGGTGCCAACGACTAAAAGACTCATGTTTTGAGGGGTATTTGGAATATCTGCCGCAAATATACCCTTGGCTATTGCACCAATTTCAGTCTATTCGTATTATTGCAGCCCTTTTCGAAGGTACATTCCTCCTTAGCTCAGTTGGTTAGAGCATCTGACTGTTAATCAGAGGGTCCTTGGTTCGAGCCCAAGAGGAGGAGCAACTAAAATGATAAAACCGTTATACTGTTATAGTGTAACGGTTTTTTATTTGTCTTCTATGCGAGACCACTTATCTATAGCCTGAAAGACCTCGCAAAGTCCTCGAGATTTATTAGTAAGGGAGTATTCCACTCTTGGGGGAATCTCCTCGTATTGTCTCCTGATAATTAACACATCATACTCGAGTGCCTTAAGTTGTTCAGTAAGAACTTTCCTTGAAATTCCATCCACGATTTGATGAATCTTACCAAAACGTAATGTTTCATTTTTTCTAATTGCATTAATGATGGGTAATTTCCATTTTCCACCTAACCGCTCAGTGAAATTCAGAACGGTACATTTATCATTTTTCATAGTTCAATTGTTACATGAACGTAACCACTTTTTATTGGTTACAAAAAGGTAACTTGTTTCTTTAAGTAACCAAAGGTAGTAAATTTGAAGAGTCAAAAAATAAAAATTATGAATAACGAAAAACCAAAATGTGGATGTGGAAATACGTCAGATCCAAACGGCTATTGTGATGGATCTCATTTAAAACAAACTAATCCAAGAACAAATCAATCCAAATAAGTGAGTCATGAAAATTAATTCAGAAAAAATTGTAAGAATATTACTTGCTCTAATACTTCTAACATTCGGTTTAAACAAAGTGCTAAACTTCATGCCCTTCCCACCGATGCCAGAAGAAGCACAAAATTTTATGGGCGCCTTAGTTGAATCTGGCTACATAATGTACGTTGTGGCTATTGTCGAAATAGTCTCAGGAGTTTCCCTTCTAATTGATAAACTCTCAAGTTTTTGGATAATAGTTGTCTTCCCAATATTACTAAATGCCTTTTTATTTCATCTATTCTTAGATATAGCAGGAATCGCAGGAGCTCTGTTCGCAATTTCATTAAATGTTTATCTAATGATAAAATACTTTAAAGACTACAAAGGTTTCTTTAAAAAATCAAGTCTTAATTCACAAATAGATTGAGTTGTGCTGCATCTTTGAATAACAGGGGGAGCAAAAAAAGAGAAACAGAAATGTTTCTCTTTTTTTTATGGCTAATATTTTGAAAATTCTAATTATTATATGTGTATAAATTTATATTACACGTATAATATGTAGCTTTATTCCCTGTTCCTTTCATCTGCTGCCGCTTGTGCTTCTTCAAGTGTCCAGTATGGTGCGCGAGAGCGATTTGTTTTAACTTCATTTAAAGCGCCTTGATAGGTTAAAAATGCTCTTGGCGAAGATCTAATTTGGTCCATTTTCCATTGCATCTGCGACAGCAGTTTCTTGACAGAGACCTCAGGCGATTGGTCCAAGGGTGAAGTTTCTTTTGGATTCAATATTGTACGGGTTTTTTAAAGAGTCATTACTCTTCTATAAGATCGTGATTAAATAAATCGATAATTAGACAATTTATGATTGCGTTTTGCAATAAAAATTACGCTATCTTTAGGTGTAGCCAATAATTAATCCAATGAAATATTTATTTTTTATACTTCCCGTGCTTGTTGCAGCAAGCTGTGTTCAGTCAGAAAATAAGAGCGCTCAGACCAATGGTTTTGGCCCCTACGAAGGTCAAAGTGTTTATCTCGGAGATCAAGAAACTGTAGATGCTTTTAAAAAACTTGATAAAGCATGGGCCGCTCGCGATTACAATGCCATGAAAGAAATGATTGCAGACCAAGGCATGTTTGTCTTTGAAGATGGCTTTACGGCTAACTCTGCTCAGGAATTTGTTGATAAAGTTGAGTCCGAATATCAAGAAACCCTTGACAATGAACAAGAATGGGGATGGAAAAACAATTATGCTTTTTCTGTTTATCCCAAAGGTGCATTAGATTCTTCAGTAACAAACCAACAGGGACAATGGGTAAATGCACAGTTTACTGGCACAGACGGCACCTACATTGAATGGTATCAAATGGTCAATGGAAAGCTCACTGTGTGGTATCAAACAAAAGGTGATTTTGTATTGCCTGAATGATTTGATCATCACCTTGTTTTAAACAAAATTATGCCCAACACAGACCCTATTCAGAATGGTAAGTAAAACTTAATTTACTAAAAGATTTAGTTGTGCTGCAACTTTGAATAATAGGGGGAGCAACTTAAAAAGCCCGACGCAATGCGTCGGGCTTTTTGTTTTTCTTAGCCCATACACCGCTAAATAGTGCGGGTTATATGATAATGTTGCTGGTAGACGTTTTAATAACTTAGGGAACCTAAATCCTTAGTATGAAGATGATTTCTAATTTCAAACTGATTACTCTATCCTCAATATTTCTGTTCATCGTGTTCTCCTGTCAAAAAACGAATTATAAGAGAACCGCTCTTGATCATGCCTATGCTTGTCAAGATGTCTTAGGCCCTTTGCCTAATTTTAGTTGTGCTGATGCTATTGAAGTGCCAACGACCAAAAACGGAACTCCTGTAACCTTTGGGCCAGTTGGAGACGAAGGAGCCGGTAGCGCCAACCCGGACGATTGCGACTGTCCTTGGGCTTTCGGTTTGGC
>JAURAE010000046.1 GCA_030829675.1 Schleiferiaceae bacterium | reverse complement strand
GGGCTATTCTCCAGTATGAGGTAGGTTGCATACGCGTTACGCACCCGTGCGCCGGTCGTCAGCGAAAGCAAGCTTTCCTGTTACCCCTCGACTTGCATGTGTTAGGCCTGCCGCTAGCGTTCATCCTGAGCCAGGATCAAACTCTCCATTGTAATGTTGTTGTTTGTTTCCTAGCTATTAACTCAAGGATAATTGACAAGGTTTTTTGCATTCCTTGTTTCTTAAACCAATATGTAAAGAACGTTTCTTAAAGTTTCCAATCCTCCGATTGGGGCGGCAAATGTACGCAGCTTTTTTAAACCTGCAACTATTACCGTGAAATATTTTCAGACTTTTTTAGTCGTCTGGAAGTGCCGTTGCATTTCCTATTTCAAACCCTTCGAACCCTTTGTTTCGTTGGGGAGGGCAAATGTACGACGGCTTTCACTTTTGTCAACATTTTTAAGGACTTTTTTCTAACTTTTTTCGACTGTCTTGAAAAACAGTCAGTTGCGATTTTAGTCCCGCCCAAAGGCCCATAAACAGTGTGATTTTAGAGAATATCAGACGTAGCCTTTGCCTGGTCGATTGTTCTAAAGAACTGTTTCAAAAAAAGAGCGTGCTTCTCTCAAAGCGGCTGCAAATGTATGCGCGTTTTTCACTTCTGCAATACCTAGGGTAAACTTTTTTTAGAGATATTTTCGTCTGCCTTGGTTATCAAGGAGTTGACAATGACACTGGAATGATTTTTCCGCGCATTACTTGGCCTACAGTGCTCGCAAAGGTGTAGATGAAGGGGCTGAGCTCCTCCGGTTGAAGGGGAGCTGCATAGCCAGGAAAGGCTTCGGAAAGCATCTCGGTTTGGACAGCACCTAGGGCCAAAGCGTTAAATGACCACTGTGATGACGCTGCAAATTCGGCTTGAAAGCATTCCATAAGGACATTCATTGCTCCTTTGGAAGATGAATAATTGGTCAAACCAGGAAACTTCACACTGCCTTGAACACCTCCTACGGAACTTATGGCGACCACATGGGCACGATCTGTAAGCTGAGGAAGGAGTCTTTGCGTCAACAAATAGGGTCCAAACACATTGATGCCATAGCAAAACTGTAAATCTTCAGCGGTCATTTGAGCCATTGGTTTGTTTACAAGAGCCCCTGCATTGTGTATGAGGACATCAACTGAATCAGAAGGCAGCTTGGTTTGCATAGGATTTTGAAGATCGTAGGCGACCAATTCTAAATTGGACCCATATTCTTCCTTCAATTCTGAAAGAGGATCAAGATTTCTTGTCAAAACAATGACCTTCCAATCCTTTTGTAAGAACTCTTTTACCGTGGCCAAACCGATGCCACGAGAGCCTCCAGTAATCCAAGCAACCTGCTTCATGTTTTTGCGTATTATATATATGTATACAAAAATGGCCCGAAACAAGTTCGGGCCATTCAAATTTGGGGGAAAATTTTCGCCGGATTATACCAACATGGTCACCGGGTTTTCCAAATATGCTTTCAGTGATTGCAAGAATGCTGCTCCGCTCGCACCATCCGCAACACGGTGGTCCAAACTCAAGGTTACTTTCATAACATTGCCAGGAACAACTTGGCCATCCTTCACCACTGGAACTTGCTTGATACCGCCTACTGCAAGAATACCTGCATCTGGTGGATTCACAATAGCAGTGAATTCTTCTACACCGAACATTCCTAGGTTAGAAATAGTGAAGGTGTTGCCTTCCCAATCTGACGGTTGTAGCTTCTTGTCTTTTGCTTTTCCAGCAAGGTCTTTCACGCTCGCAGAGATGTGAGAAAGGGCCATTTGGTCTGCATGACGCAATACTGGCACCAACAATCCGTCTTCAATGGCCACAGCTACACCGATGTGTACGTGATCATTTACTCGGATAAAGTCGCCCATCCATGAGCTGTTTACTGCCGGATGCTTCTTCAAAGCCAAAGCTGTTGCTTTCACTACGAGATCGTTGAAGCTGATTTTCACGTCGCCCGATGCGTTCATCGCTTTGCGTGCGGCAATAGCGTTGTCCATATCGATGTCCATCGTCACATAGAAATGTGGCGCAGTGAATTTGCTTTCGCTCAAACGCTTTGCAATAACCTTACGCATTTGGCTCACAGGGTAATCCGTGTAGTTCTCTACGCCGGCTGGAGCCGCTGGAGCTGGTGCTGCTGCCGCGCCTGGCTGAGCCGAAGTATGGAATGCAGGATTGAACGAATCTACATCGCGCTTCACAATACGACCGTGATCGCCCGAACCATGAACCATGCTCAGGTCGATGCCGCGATCTGCTGCTAATTTGCGAGCAAGAGGTGAAGCTTTCACGCCGTCATCAGTAACTACTGGTGCCGCTGGAGCGGGTGCAGGTGCAGGTGCTGGAGCCGGTGTCGCCGCTGGCGCAGGAGCTGGAGTAGCTGCTGGTGCAGGAGCCGCTGCCGGGGCTGGAGCTGCCTCTTCTGCTGGAGCCGCTGCAGGAGCTGCATCGCCAGCTTTCAAAGCTTCAATATCCTCACCTTCATCTCCTAGGATAGCCAATACGGTATCCACCGGAGCCGTTTCGCCTTCGCCAGTTCCGATATAGAGGAGTTTACCCTCTTGACCTGGGAATGCTTCAAATTCCATGGTGGCTTTGTCGGTTTCAATTTCCGCCAACAAGTCGCCTTCATTTACTGTGTCGCCAATTTTCTTGTGCCATTTCGCCACAACCCCTTCGGTCATGGTATCTGACAATCTTGGCATGTTAATTACTATCGCCATGTTCTCTTGTATTATTCAGTGATGAATGGGTAATCTTCCTGAGCGTATACGCCTTGGTACAATTCTGATGGATCCGGGAAATCGCTTTCTTCAGCAAACTTCACACATTCCGCCACAAGGTCCTTGACGCGCTGATCGATGGTTGCGATCTCCTCATCAGTAGCCCATTTTTCTTCTTTGATTTTGTTCAAACAAAGCGTGATAGGATCTTTTGCTTGGTACTCAGCCACCTCTTCTTTGGTGCGGTACTTTTGTGGATCGGACATTGAGTGTCCTTTGTAACGGTAGGTACGGATTTCCAATAATGTTGGTCCGTCTCCCTTGCGCGCACGCTCGGTAGCTTCGTATATGGCATCATATACAGCAATTGGATCCATGCCGTCGACTGCACGACAAGGCATATCATAACCCAATCCGAGTTTATAAATCTCTGTGTGGTTCGCAGTGCGCTCCACAGAAGTCCCCATGGCATAACCGTTGTTCTCTACACAGAATACTACTGGTAGTTTCCAAAGCATGGCTAGGTTCGCCGTTTCGTGCCACGCACCTTGACGAATAGCACCATCACCCATGTAGGTGAGTGTTACGTTTTTCTTTCCGTTGTATTGGTCCGCAAAAGCCAAACCGGCACCTAGAGGAATCTGACCCCCTACAATACCGTGACCACCCCAGAATCCTTTATCTGGAGAGAACATGTGCATAGAACCACCTTTACCACGAGAGGTACCGGTAACCTTACCCATAAGTTCGGCCATAATACGGCGTGGATCTTCGCCCAAAGCGATAGGCTGTACGTGGTTACGGTAAGCCGTAATCATGTTATCACCTTCTTGCATAGCGTAGGCAGACCCTGCCAATACTGCTTCTTGACCATTATACAAGTGCAAGAATCCACGGATTTTTTGCTGGATGTACAATGCTGCGGCCATGTCTTCGAACTTTCTCCAGAAGAGCATGTCTTCGTACCACTTCAAATAGGTAGCTTTTGTTACGCGCTTTTTTGCCATTTGTCGTCGATGTGTTTTGAGCGACAAATTTAACGCAAAACCCCACCTAGCAAAACAAGATGTGCTTTAAGTTGACCACTTTATAACAAAGTGGTCGAATTTTGAAAGAATCGGAAAATTATCCTTATTGCGCTAAGAATCCATCAATGTTGAAGGCCATGGAGAAACGAAGGGTGTTTTCCAGTGGCGAACGTGTGGTCGGACTGGCCGGAATGAGGTAGGCCATGTCGATGGTGAACACGTTGTATTGAAGGCCGAATCCCATCGTCACGTATTGGCGGTTCCCCTTGAGTTTGTGCTCGTGGAGGTAGCCGGCGCGGGCGAAAAGGAAGTTGTCGTACTTGTATTCCAAACCGAAGTTGTAGATGTTCTCCTGAAGCAACTCGTCGAAGCCGCCTGGTTTCGCTGCTGGGTTGAAGCTCTGGAACACACCCATCAATGGCGTTACATTGTCGTCCATACCGGCAACAATCTCACCATTGGTCCCTAATTCTGGAGGAGTAGGTACCACGAGGCGATTCAAATCCAAGTACACAGACATTTGGTTGTATTCGTCGATTTCCAAATGGTATCCCCCGCCGATGCGCAAATTCGTCGGCAAGAAATCACTGTTTCCACTTTCAGAATAAGCGATTTTAGCACCCAAGTTTGTCAGGGCAATACCCGCAGACCAAGCCTGACGACGGCCGCCTTTAATGTTGGTGTAATCACCTTGGTAATAGAATCCGAGGTCGGCGGCGCCGCTTTGTCCTGGTTTGGTTTGAAGACCTTGAACTACTTGGCCCTGTGCGATATCCGAATAAATCCAGCGCAATGCCGTTCCTGCACTCCAATGATCGCTGAGTTTCAAAGCGTAGGCTACGTCGAGGTAAAATTCGTAAGGATTAAAGGTTCCCATTGAGTTTCCTTGCTCGTTGGTGAAGTTGATTTCCCCCAAAGAGAAGTAACGCAACGAAGCGCTGATACCTTGACGGTCGCTCAAAGCTTTGGTGTAGTTTACGTAAGCTAGGTCGATATCTGGGACCAATTTCGACATCCACGGTGTGTATGACATCGCCATCGAAGCTTTCTTGTTCTCCAAAAATGCCAATTTCGCCGGGTTCCATGCGCTTGAATTGCCGTCCGGTGTGCTCGCTACACCTACATCTCCCATGGCACCAGCTCTTGAATCTGGGCTCACCAATAGAATGGGTACTGCAGTAGTGACCACATTGTATTTAAGATTGCTCTGCGCTTTCAATTGGAAGGCAAATAATAATGATAAGGAGAGGAATGCGAGTTTCTTCATAGTTGGGTTAACGCTTGTCGCAGCGCAAGTTTAACGTATATATATGAGCTTTTCTTGTATTGCGGCAGATTTTCCGTCAACATTTCGGGTGAATTGGACCCTAATATGGTAAAAACCAGGACCTGGGCGTCCACCTTCGATTTCAGACATTTTAAAGCTAGGCAGCAAGGTCTCCACTCCCAAGAGGGTCAGGCTTTCTTCCTTGTGCCATAAAATTCGGCCTTCGTTGTTGAATAGATCCATAATGAGGGTACCGCCTTCCCCACTCTCGTCGTGGCTCAGGTTGAAGTTCACCTCATCGAGGAAGGGGTTGGGATAGGCAAGCAATTGGTTCAGCACCGGCTTCTCGGAATCCACCACCACAAAGGCTATGCTATCGTAGCCCCATTGATTGAGCACGTCCCAAGCGCGCAGTTCCAAGGTGTGCTCACCGTATTCTAGGTCGTAATAAGGATAGGTAATCTTGCCGCGCGTGAAGTCGTCAATGGCGCTCTGGTAATAGTCGTTAACGTTGACCGGTTGGCCGTCTAAGATGAGGCTTAGGTTGTGCCCAATTCCCAATCCAACCGCATTAATACCACTCTCATCGTACAAGAATCCAAGGGCTGTAGGATCGGGATCGCTGAAGCCGCCGGACACGAAATTCGTATCATTAATATATAGGCGCACTTCCGGTCCTTCGTTATCGGTGATCACCCCGTCGTACACACCGCCGATCAAATGTTGGCGGGAGGCGCCCCAGAAGTCTCTTTCGAAATTCGTCGCATAGGCGGCAATCTTCGGAGGACCGACACTCAGGTTGATGTCTAAAGGCACGCGGAATTCGAAGGTGAATGCTCCATTGACCACCGTTGCTTGCCCTTTGAACACCGCGTTATTTTGGGTGGTGAAGTTGAAGGCACCGCCTCGGTTGTCGTTCGTTTTGGTTTGCACGTTTTGGGCCTTGTCGTAGAATTGGAGCCATACGCGACCGTTGATATTGGTAAGGGTTTGGCTGTTATCGTCGCGGATGCTTCCTTTGATTTGGACCCAATTCAATGCTTTAATCGTATCGCTAAATTGATCCCACGCCACCCCATTGATGGAGTCGAATAGCAATCCATTTTCCGGCCTTGCCAGCGGAAGTGCCGCATCTCCCAGGAGCGAGAATTTGATTTTATCGCCACTGATGTTGTTGTTCTTGGTCGTGCGAATCACATCCCCCAAGCGCGGTTGGTCGAGGAATAGCATATTTCTGTTGAGGAGCTCATTGAGTTGGTAGGTGCTGTTCGTGGCAAAAACACTTCTTGTGGTTGAAAACAGTGCTATAGCACCGCCGTTTGGATTGAGATGGAGTTGTTCTGCAGCGCTCACGCGGTTTGGATCGTCGAATCTGGCAAATTCACAGGTGATGGTGGTGAACACCGGCAGGGTGGTTTGATTCTCCCAAGCATTGATGTCCTCGAGTTGCAAAATGCGCTCTGTGGCCCAGCCTACCTCTCCCCCGTGGCCGACATAGCTCACCAGGAGGGCGCCATTTTCTACCTCGCGGAAGAGTTTTTGACGTGCCTCAGGATAGCGTTGCGATCCGGGCATGCTTTCTTGTAAAAAGGCGTCCGCATAAATCTTGATGTTGTTGAGCTCGGTGCGAATGGTGTCCAATTCTTTCGTTAATCGGTCCTGTACTACTTCAAACTCTTTTTCCCAACCGTCGTCTACATCATCCGCCACCCAAATAGCGTTCATGCGCCATGGACCAAAGCGCTCCGTGGCCGTGAGGTATTGCTCGATTTTGGCCACCGCTTGTTCGGCTTGTTGAACGGTGCGAACAGGAATCCTTCCTATACCAATGTCCAGGTCGTCTACAAACCAATTCACACTTTCACCGGCGTCCAAATAGCCGTAGTAATCATCGGTGATGTAGGAACTGTACAGGGAAAAACTCGCATTGGTATGGTACGTGGGAATGAGGTTGGATTTGGCACCCGGTAATTGGCCTTTATAATCGTAGGATGCATCTCCTAAGAAGGTGAGGTATTGCAGTTTTTCGTAGTCGTTGTATAATCGAACTAAGAACTTTCGAATCGCCCCGATATCAGGGTTTCCGGTGTTCATTACGTCATATATATATGGCAATGAAACCACCTCTGCATCAATGCCCGTAGTTCGCTCCAAATCCGCTAAAGCATGTGCGGCACTGAGCAAGGAATCTGGAGCGATGATGATGCTTTGAGCATTGCTAAGCTCCGCGTAAGTAGCTGAAGAACTGTTGCCTAAATTGACCACCTCATCCACCGTACAATCGATGGACCCCACGCCAAATTTATAGGTGCGTAGTTTATCTTCATGCGAGTACCAACGTGCTTCATTAGCTCCCGTGATTATTGGAACAACCTTGGAAACGATACGGTTATTTTCTATACCGAAAAAGGCCAAATCTGCACTGGCCTCCGTGGTGAAATAGGAATAACTATCTGCACCTCTTGGAGCGTTGACCATGAATTTGGCGGGGCTCTGTTTTTCAGAGGAGGTTTCCCAATCAACGACCATTTCATCCAACCACATGGCCGCAGCATTGTTGCCGGCCTTATCGTAGATGATGCGCAAGGTTGAACCTTGGTCTGCGGTGAATGTAGCGGTAAGGACTTTTTCCTGAACAAAGTTGCTCACGCTCCCGGTCAAAACTGCGGGGAAATTGATTTGGGCGGTTTGATTGCCATATTCGACACGAAGCTTGGTATTGCTCGTACTGGCACGGGCTACAGCTCTGATTTGAACATTGATATCCGTGCCGGGAATGGGACTGTTTTCGGTGTTGCTGGTTCCGGCAGTTCTTTGGCGGAAATCATACTCTCGTTGTGTAGTGAAATCGAACAATTCCCCCATCCATCGACGACCTGTACCGACCAAATTATACATGGCGGTATCGTAGACCCAAGTGGCACGTGCCTTCAATAATCGGGCATTAGAATCTGCAGGTTCTTGTTCCAACGGAATGGGCTGGTATGAGGTATTTCCTCCGCTCACCAAGAAGTATTTCGCATCGGAATAGGCATTATCCGAATAATTTGACGCTTCGGTTGATGGACTGTAGGTTAGATCGTAGCTTTGAGGAATGTAAAACCAGTATATGGTGCTGGCCGAAAGGGTGGCTTCATTCACATCATAAGGAATGGCGAAATCACCGGCCATGGGCTCGCTGGCACTGTTCATAGGTAAGAGTGCACCCTCAAGTCGGCAACGAATCTCCAATTCCTCAGTAGGATCCCCGGCTGTTAGAATACCTAAATCTATAATCTCGCTTCCGGTTAATCTGTACAGCCCGCTATGTTGGTCTTCTGCTCCGTTGGGCGCGGAAATGCGGTGGTTGAGCGTTTTGAATCGGACATAAGTACCCTCAGCAAAGGACATCTGCGCCAGCACAATTACCGGACTCAAGAACACATATAGTAAGAGGATATTTTTTTTCACTTGCACAAATCTACTACGCAATACATAACAATAGCCGGATAAAAAGCGTTTAAACAGGAACGAAAAGCAAGTGCAAATCGTACTTTTTTTGCTTATACTTGTTGCTTGAAAACATAGGTTTATCAATGAACGCATTGAAATCGCGCATACTAACAGCGGCTATAGCACTGACCGCCAGCACCTTAAGCTTTGCTCAAGATGCCCACTTCAGTCAATATTATGCCAATCCCATCTACCTAAATCCAGCATTTGCGGGTCTAGATAGATGTCCTACAGTACATACTAATTACAGAAATCAGTATCCGGAGCTCGGGGTTTACCAAACTTATTCGGCTTCTTACGATCAGTATGTAGACAAACTAAACGGCGGAGTTGCCTTAATGGCCTTACGTGACGATGCGGGTAATGGGGCGTTAAATTTGACCGAGGTAAGCGGTGTATACAGCTACCACTTGGAAGTCAACCGTCACTTCACTTTATTGAGTGGATTCCAAGCAACGTTCCGTCAGCGTGCATTAGACTGGGGTCAATTCACTTTCCCTGATATGATCGACCCATTTTACGGCTTTGTTTTGCCAACGAGTGAGGTTCCTCCCGGCAATAACTTCAATAACCACTTGGATCTTAGCTTCGGTATGCTTGGATTTACAGAGCGTTGGTACATCGGTATTGTGGGTCACCACTTGACTGAGCCAAACGAAGCCTTCTTAAGTCAAAGTCGTTTGCCATTGAAACTAACTGCGCACGCTGGTGCTAATATCCCATTAGGTCGTAAGCGCCTACACAATAGCTTACAGTCTTACATCGTTCCTAATGTTGTATACCAACAGCAAGGACCAGCTTCTCAGTTGACTGCTGGAGTAAGTTTTGCTCGTGGGCCACTTGCCGGTGGCCTTGCTTTACGCCAAGGAAGCTTTAATCCTGATGCGATAATTTTTATAATGGGTATAACTCCGCCAGATTTGCCTTGGACTTTTGGTTACAGTTATGACTATACTATAAGTGATTTAACCAACACACTCGGCGGTGCTCATGAAGTTAGCCTCGGGTATAAGTTTCCCTGTAGGACACGTAAAAGTAAACTTCAACCGTTGAAGTGTCCTAAATTCTAATTCTGAAGACATAATAAACACTATATGAACACTTTATCTAAGTTTTCTATTGCAACCCTAGCTGTAGTCTTTTTTGCAAGTTGTGCTGGACCTGAATCTGGAACAACAGGATGGGCAATTAACAATAAGAAAAATGGCGGATTTCAAGCTAATCTGAATTACCAAGGTCAGGAAACTGGACCGGGATTAGTTTTCGTCGAGGGCGGTACCTTCATGATGGGTCAAGTTGAGGAAGATTTCATCAAGGATTGGAACAATGTACCTCGCCGCATGACCGTGAGTTCATTCTACATGGATGAGAATGAGGTGACCAATCTTGATTACCGCGAATACCTTTACTGGTTACGCCGCGTGTATGATTACGACTATTACCCAGAGATCTACAAGAGCGCATTACCGGATACTTTGGTGTGGAGAGATAAATTAGCTTACAATGACAATTACGTTGAGAATTACTTGCGTCACCCTGCATACAACTACTA
>JAURAE010000045.1 GCA_030829675.1 Schleiferiaceae bacterium | reverse complement strand
TAGCTCTCCACCGCATAGGAAGCGCTGTGTCCCTTGGCAAAGGCATAGCCCGCAAAACTCTCTATTTGTCGCCAAATTTCACGGCTCAACTCCTCGCTATACCCACGCTCTCTGCAATTATTAAAGTATTGATTTTCAATATTTTGAAACTCTCTTCTTGAACGGTATTTTCCCGACATCCCCCGCCTTAATACATCGGCCTCTCCTAAGGATAACCCTGCGAAGTGATGGGCTACCTTGATCACATCTTCCTGATAGACCATTACCCCGAAGGTATCGGGCATGATCTCCAACATCACAGGGTGTGCTTCTTTCCGACGCTCAGGATCTGTGAAGCGCAGAATATATTCGCGCATCATACCACTATTGCTCACGCCCGGCCGTATGATGGAGCTTGCCGCCACTAGTCCCAAATAGGTATCTACCTTCAACTTCTTCAGCAACATCCGCATTGCTGGGGATTCCACATAAAAGCAACCTATAGCTAATCCATTGCGCAACAAGTGTTTGATCTGCTCATCGGCCTTAAAACGCTGCAGGTCTCGTATATCGATGTTCGGATGCTGGGGCCTATTCTTCGCAACAATGGTAAGGGTATCCTGAATCTTGGAGAGCCCGCGTTGGCTCAGGATATCAAACTTATGCAGCCCAATATCTTCCGCGACAATCATATCAAACTGTACAGTGGGAAAACCTTTGGGCGGCAGGAAGGTGGCGCTGTGGTAATGCAGGCTGCGCTCGGCAATCAATATCCCGCCTGCATGAATGCTCAAGTGGCTGGGAAACCCTTGTATGTAGGTGCTGTAACGAAGGACTAAGTGCGAGAGTTGGTCCAGGTTTGAGGAGGAGATGGCGCCCTTGCTGAGTTTGTCGATTTCGTGTTTGGGCAGGCCGAAAACCTTCCCCAACTCTCGCACCACAGAGCGGTATTGAAAGGTGTTGTAGGTCGCCAGGAGTGCGGTGTGGGGAAAGCGTTTGAAGATATATTGGGTAATGTCCTCCCGATCGCGCCAAGAGAAATCGAGGTCGAAATCCGGTGGCGACGAGCGGTGCAAGTTGATGAACCGTTCGAAGTAGAGGTCCAGCTCGATGGGGTCTACGTCGGTGATTTTTAGCAGGTAGGCAACGATACTATTGGCACCGCTCCCCCGCCCTACATAGAAGTAGCCGCGTTTCTGTGCGTAGTTTACGATGTCCCAATTAATCAAGAAATAAGCTACGAAGTGCTTCTTTTCGATGAGGTCGAGTTCCTTTTCAATGCGCTCTCGAACTCGGAAATCGGCGTGGGGGTATCGATATGGGAGGCCGTCGAAGCAGAGTTTGCGCAGGAGTTTGATGTCTTTCTCTGCGGAACCTGAATAGGTCTGTAGGTTGAGTAGTTCCGATTCCTCGGGCAGTGTGATGCGGCAATCCGCTAGGATTTGTGCTGCATTGCGCAGAAGCTGGGGCATGGCAGCATAGGCATGGCGAAGGGCCTCATCGTTTAGGTAGAGGTCCTGTGGACTCCCCTGCTCTTCCTGCGGGAGTTTGCTGAGCAAGGTGTTCTCGTCGATGGCCCTAAGGAGGCGGTGTGCGTTGTGATCGCGCTTTCCTCTGAAAGTGGCGGTAGGAAGTGCCACTAATTTGTGCAGGTGGGTCTTCCACTTTCGAAAAGGAATGGAGGCAACTTCCTGTGGAGGAATGCCGATAAGCTCATTGTTTTGGAGTTGGTCAAGCGGGACCTCGGTGGTGGAAGGATATATGATCCATACTTGGCTTAAGGCTTGTAGTGGCGCGCGATCGGGAAAACGCACTTTATGATGAAGGTGCCAAGAAAGGTGGTCATTGATTTGGCGCATGCCTTCCCAATTCTTCGCCAGGAGGATGTAGCATTGCTGGATGCCGTTGCGAAAGTCGACCCCCACGGCAGGGCGCTTGGTGGGATGTTTTCGCATGAGATAGAGCACCGTCATGCACGCCGAGGTATTGTTGATGTCGGTCAGGGCCATGGTTGGCCAGGGCTGGTCCTCTAAGAAGGCCATCCATTCTTTAGGCGATAGAATACCATAGCGCAAGCTGTAGTAACTGTGCGTATTCAGTAGCATGAGTGCAGCTGCGTTCTAAAATCCTAGGTCCAATTTTCGTTGACGCGCTTGGGTCATACCCATACCCTGTAGAGATAGGTGCGAATAGATTTCATAATCGTATTCGGGCACCAGGCGCTGGCCGATGGGCTTGAGGAGCTCAGGACCATTGGCTTTAGGGCTCTTAATGGCCGCTGAGATGGGATAAGCATTGAGCTCTTCCGAGGGATAGGGCTCCAATAGACCGGTCACCTCCGCCAGCGGCATTTCACTATTCAACCACACCTGCTCATCTTCCTCATGCAGGATAACGGGCGAACGGTGGTGATTTATGGCTGCGGTAATCTTGTTCTGTACAGTGGTGATGATGGCGAAGCTATCGACCATCTCTCCTGTATCTGGATTGACCCAAGTATCATAGATTCCCGCAAAAGCAAAGGGTGCCCCGTCCCTCTTGTAGACTACATAGGGTTTGGACAAGCGCTCTTTTTGCGGACCTTCAATAAAGGCGTCGGCCAAGACTAGGCAGCGTTTGGAGCGAATACTTTGACGGAAGGCAGGCTTGGTGGTAATGCCCTTGGCGCCACGGTAAGAAGGGGCATTCTCCGAGTTGTGATCGCCTTCGGAGCGGGCATTGAACAAGTGGAAGGACTTCTTCGCCCAATACGGGGTAAAGCCGAAGCGGTAATGCTTAATTACGCCGGGGTGTTCCTGAGTAATAACGGCACCTAAGTCCCCTATGCTCGTGTTGGTATTAGGGGCATAAAGGTCTGGGCGCTCGACAAGGGCGCTAAAGCGTTTCTCTACCGCTTTGATTTTACTGATGTTGACGTATCTACCGCACATGGTACTTCCTCTCTCTAAATTAAGTTCTTTTTACTGATGTCTATTGGCCAATAACGGTGGCGGTTCCCCGTTGAAAGGGTTCGTTCGCCCAATGGTTTTGGCCCCGAGTGAAACGGCCCGGAGTACGGAACGGTCGCCAAAACGCTGGCGAATATGATCCATGGCGCTGTAGAGGTTGCTCAGCTCTTCGCTCTCCTCAAAAAGATTCATCTGGTAGCCGCCGCCCACCAAATGTGAACAGCGCACTCCTATTAAACGCACCAATAAGCGGCGGTCATAGAGTCGCTTGAAGAGCTCCTTCACCTTGGGGATGAGGATATGGTCCGCCGCAGTGTAAGGAATTCGCGCTTGAAGGGTGTGTGTATTGAAGTCCGAATAACGAATCTTCACTGTGATGCAGGAAGTGAGTTTGTCCCCACGACGCAGCTGGTAGGCTAGGTTCTCCGTCATGGCGACGATGATGCCTTCTAGCTTGACCATGTCGATGGTATCCTTAGCAAAGGTGCGCTCGGTAGAAATACTCTTGCGCTCTTGGTAAGGCAGCACAGGGCTTTGATCCACTCCCTGGGCCTTGTGCCAGATAATGGATCCATGCTTGCCCATGACGCTTTGCATCATCTCTAGCGGCATCTCTTGTAGGGTCTGTATCCTGCGTACCCCAAGGTTGCGAAGGGTTTGGTAGGTCTTCTCTCCCACCATTGGGATCTTGCGCACGGATAAGGGGGCAAGGAAGGGACGCTCTAATCCTTTTTGAACGTAGATTTTGTTGTTGGGCTTGGCTTCCCCGGTGGCCACCTTACTGACCGTTTTATTGATGGACAGGCCAAAGCTGATGGGAAGACCAGTCTCTCGTATGACCTTATCACGGAGTTCACTGGCAAATTTGAAGTTGCCAAAGAAGCGGTCCATGCCCGTGAGATCGACATAAAACTCATCTACCGAGGTCTTCTCGTACACGGGCACATCTTCCTTGATGACGTCCGTCACGAGGTTGGAGTATTTGCTGTAATTCGCGGAGTTGCCACGGATCACAATGGCTTCCGGACAGAGCTCACGCGCCATTCGCATGGGCATGGCAGAGTGTACCCCGAACTTTCGGGTTTCATAGCTGCAGGCCGCAACGACCCCACGGTCGCCTGTGCCGCCGATGATAATGGGTTTACCGCTCAAACGGCTGTCCATCAGGCGCTCAACAGAGACAAAAAAGGTGTCCAAATCCAGATGTAATATGGAGCGGTCCATGTTCCTACAGGTTTGTTTTAGGGGTGTTTACAGCCTATTCGAGCGGCACTAAGGCCGCTCAAACAAAGGATCTATTATGTTACAAATGCTTAGTTGTCTTTCAACGTACTCATCTCCTTACGCAGGTCTGCCATCATGTGCATCAACTGTGACATCTCTTGGTTGGTTCCCGCTGCAGGAAGCTCAAAGCTGGTATATCCTACGGCTTTCCATGCCTCCACTAATCGGTCCACAGGGACGGTATAGGGTGCAAACTGTGGGTTATCAGATTTGAGCATCAGCTCGCCGACGTGCAAGTTGTTGATCACGCGCTTGTAGACCACGCCCTCGTCCTTGGTAATAAGCACATAACAATCGTCATTGCGGATGGACTTCCAATCTTGTACATATTCTGTAATGACATAGGCACCCGGTTTAATGGGCAGCATGCTTTCCCCACGGATTTGGAATACGCGGTACGTACGGTCTTGCGGCAATTCTGGGAAGGGCATTGAAAAACGCGGCAAGGCACCAATGTAATCTGCGTCGCCATACCCCGCGAGGTATCCCGCAGAGGCCTTTACCGGTACCAATGTCCCCAACTCTCTTTCGTCCGTGCCATCCACCACTACCGGGAGAATGCGCAACTGCGCACCACTAACATCGGCCTTGGGAATGGATCCACCACCAGAGAGGTCCTTGTTCACGAAATCATCGAGTCGCACCTGAAAGTACGCCGCCAAATGCTGCAAAGTGTGCAACCTAGGCTCAGCCCTACCTTCTTCGTAAGCGCCTATCATGGCGCGCTTTACACCAATCTTTACCGCCAACTGCTCTTGAGTCAGCGCCTCTTTCTTGCGAAGAAATTTCAAGTTGTTCTTTACGTAGTTCATACAGCGTATCTTTAAAAGATGAATACAATGCTAATTTAGTTAGAATTCTAATATTTTCATCATTTGTGCAATAATTTTTTAAGGTGGTCCTGAAAGAACTTCTAAATACGTGTACTGTCGCTAAGGACGAGGCCTATGCCTACTGGATTCAGGAGGCTTTTGTGGAGGCCGATGTGCTCGAGGAAACGGTAAAGTTTGCCTTTGAAGGGACGGATAAGGAGCGTACCAGGGCGTGCTGGATTTTGCACCATGTGGGCGACCGTAAGCCCGAGCTTTTATTGGGGTTTGTGGGGAGGATGATGGACCAATTGGACCATGCGAAAACAGATGCCGAAGTGCGGTTTATTCTTCGGTATTTCTCCAAATATGAGCTTCCACAAGGCGAAGAGGCGCAAGGCAGGCTGCTGGATTACAGCTGGAAATGCATGATGGATATGCAAGCTGCGGTGGCCCCGCGCGTGTACGGGATGACTATAGCCTATAGGATGGTTCGGGCGTACCCGGAATTGGCCCCAGAACTGGCACAGACCTTAGAAACAATTATAGAATACGGCAGCGCCGGAATGAAAAATCGCGGGGACAAAATCTTGAAATGGCTGTGTAAAGACGGCCTACTCTAGCGGATAACCGGCCATGGCATTGCCCGCCAAAAATCCACCGGTCCATGCGGCCTGGAAGTTGAATCCGCCGGTGATTCCGTCAATATTTAGAATCTCTCCCGCCAAATATAGGTTCGGGCAAAGTCGGCTTTGGAAGGATTTAAAATCAATCTCCTTTAAATCTACCCCACCCGCGGTGACAAACTCTTCCTTGAAGGTGCTCTTACCAGTGACTTGGAACACAGCGCCGGTGAGCTCGCTACACAAATCTTTAAGCTGCTTACCCGAAACATCGCCCCAAGTCGCAGTGCTCTTAATGCCTGCAGCCTCCACCATAGATTTCCACAGGCGCAATGGAATGCCAAACATCGCGTGATTGCCTAATCGCTTTTTACCGTTAGACTTTTTCTCATCTGATAGGAGGTCGAGTACTTCCTCTTCATCGCGCCCCAACCAATTGATCAGGATGGGGAATCGGTAAAATCTATCGCTAAGTTCTCGGGCGCCCCAAGCGCTCAAGCGAAGAATAGCGGGCCCTGAGAGCCCCCAGTGGGTAATGAGCAGCGGTCCCTTCGCTTCCAAATCTGAAGCCGCAATTTGAACGCTTGCATTTGGCATACTAATGCCGCTCAACCCCTTGATTCTTAGGTCTTTAATATTAAACGTGAAGAGCGAAGGCACGGGTTCAATGATCTTATGGCCCAATTTTTTTAGCCCGTCCCACATCGCTTTGGACGATCCTGGAGCGATCATCAAAGCATCGCAATCGTAGGTTTGACCTGCATTGGTCACTACCTCCCATCGGTCGCCATCCAAAGGCTGGAAGGACTTGACCCCAGAAGAAGTCAGTACTTCAATGCCGTGGGTCGCCGCCATTTCTTTCAGACAGTCGATGATGGTTTGAGAAGAATCGGTCACCGGAAAAACGCGGTTATCGGATTCAATCTTGAGCTCTACACCCCGATCCGCAAACCATTCCATGGTATCGCCGGGCTGGAATTTGTGGAAGGGACCTAGGAGCTCACGGCTGCCGCGAGGATAGAATTGGACCAATTCCCTTGGATCAAAACACGCGTGCGTCACGTTGCAACGCCCGCCACCACTGATCAAAACCTTACCCAATACATCTTTACCTTTTTCCAATAAGGTTATACTGGATACTGGATTAGCCTCAGCACATGCGATGGCTGCAAAATAGCCGGCAGCCCCTCCTCCAACAATGATGACGCGTTCACTCATAGCGCAAAATTAAGGCAATTTTGGTCGTAACATGAGTGTTTAAAAACTAACAATGGTGTAATTTTGCAACGCAAAGCATAGAAAAAATGAATTTACGTGAAGCTTTGGAGGAATGCCTCCGCAAACGTCCTTTCGTGGAGGAAGCCCTTCAAGACGACCTAATCAACCTCAGTTCCTTGGCCCGCGCCATCAAGCCGGACATCGAATACCTTATCGGTAAAGAAATCAAGGAAAGTGCGGTGGTCATGGCCATTCGCCGCCGCGAACCAAAGCTACAACTCAAGATGCAGCACAAGCTTCAGCAGTTCATTTCTTCCTTAGGAGATATCATTGTGCGTTCTAACCTAGTGGCCTATACCTATAAGAAGACCCCTGCACTTACCGCAAAACAAGCCGTTTTCTTAGAAGCGATTAAATCCAAACCTTCTGGATTCCACAGTTTTACCGGGGGTATGGAAGAAACTACCATAGTCGTCAGCGAGGATTTTGGCACAGATCTCGAACACGCCATGGCCGGTGAAACTCAGCTCGGCATTACCAAAGACCTCTCTTCCATCACCTTACGCCTGCCCAACAGCAGCTCGGAAGTTATCGGGCTCTATTACTTTTTCTTCAAGCACATCGCCTCGGCCGGTGTGCCCATCAAGGAAATCATCTCCACCACAAACGAGGCGACCTTCATCGTCCACAACGACGACGTCAATGCCGCTTTCGCCACCATAAACACCATCAAGCGCGCCCAGTAGGGTGTTGATAACGAGGAGTTTTCCACCTTTTTTGCATACGTCATTCTTTGGGTCCAATTTCTTGGGACTAACCTTTAATGTTATACGTATGGAAAATCAAGTCCAACTCATTGGCAACCTGGGTATGAACCCGGAAGCCAAAAACATCAATGACACGGTGAAGGCCACCTTCACCCTCGCCACCAATACTGTGTATAGAGACAGTGATGGCAACAAGAAAACCATGACCGACTGGCACAATATTGTCGCTTGGGGCGGATTGGCTCAAACCATCGAGCAGTACGACAAAAAGGGCGATAAAATTGGGATCTCGGGCCGATTAGTCACTCGCTCCTACGAAGACGAGAAGGGCAACAAGAAGTATTTTACGGAAGTAATTGCTCGAGACATGCTCTTACTCGGCAACAAGAAGTCCGGCGAAAATTGATGCCTGGACCCACACCAGGCCTCCGGCCTGGTGTGGTCCTTACAAGCTCAAAATTTTTCCTTCCTCAAACAGATAGTCGCCAAAGTGGCCATTGACGGGCTTCTCAAGCTCCAGGGGCTGCGCCAAGGCAATGGCAGTACCATCGACCTCCTTCATACGTGGTTTGGCCTTTAAATCGCCTATTTCGTCCACGAGGTACACATAGTCCGCTGCATGACCATTAATAAAGTGGAATCGCTTGATCGCCACATCCACTCGCATGTGAGCATATAGCACATTCGTAAAGACCCATTCTAACTGGCCTTGCTCGTTCAAAGGCAACTGATCATAGACCTTGGATGGACTATCATTAGCGCTGATGGTGGCCAAAATGGTACGCAATCCGAACTCGCGCGCCGCACGACGTTCGAGATCGCCTTCTTTTACGCCACTTTCGATAAGGATATTGGCAATGCCATTAGCCATGAGATAATCCCCGATGGCAGTGGGATAATATTCATCTGTATACCTTCCAACACCGGTTAAATCAACCTGCATGGAGGATAGCGCATTACCCAATCTATTCATCAGGGTACGACGCATCGGTGTGATATTACGAGTAATTTCGGCGCTTGGCACCAAAAGGGAGGTATATGCTGAATGACCACCGACATGGAAGATGGTTCGCTGATCGTGCAGGTTAAAGCACAATTCAGGTTCATGCATCTTGATCCAACCCACTAATTTTGCACTTTCAATGGTCTGAAAGCTATTAAAGTCTCTGTTCAGGTCTATGCCTAATCCATTGCGGCGACTATAACGTACATAGGCATCGGGATTCGCTACCGGCATGAGATGAAGGGTAAACCCCTCTAAATCAATTTGTTTCTTTTGAAACAGTTCAATGAGCGACAGTATGATAAATACACCCGTCGTTTCATTACCGTGCATTCCGGCCCAAACACAAATGGAACGCGGGCCATGACCTAAGGTGGTGTAGAGTAAGGGACGTTCTTCGCTAGAATACCCAATAATCTCCCATTTACAGGCGGATTGGAGCTCAGAATATGGGATATACCACTGTTTATCAGTTAAATATGTCGAATCGAAATTCGTAGACATTCTCGTAGATTTATAGGGAAAGTTACATCACAACTGTGATATTCTCCCAAATACAAACATTATGATCGCCAGAAACTTGATCTACGCTTCGTTGTTCGCCATTGGAACATCATGTGTTACAGATGAAACAACTGTAACTATTGGCTTCGGCAGCTGTAACGAACCTTCACAAACACAGGACCTTCTCCCCACCTTAAGTAAAGCATTAGATACACTCGACCAGTACATATGGCTGGGAGATAACGTATATCTCGTCGATGGTCAATGGCAAACCTATGGCGCCACCATGACACGCTACAACGAGGTCTTTGGAAGTGGTGCATTTCAGGAAATTTTGGGCAAGAGCCATCATCTGGCCATTTGGGACGACCACGATGCCGGTCCTAACGATTGTAATCTTTCAACGTATGATGGTTTCGCGACCACCATGCAGGCCTTTAAAGACTTTTGGCAGCCCGCCTACCCCCAACCAGATTCTACGAGTTACTACGGCCGTACGTTCTTAGCAGAGGGCAAGATAGATATCTACCTGCTCGACAATAGAAGCTTTCGCACCCACAAAGACAGCGCAAATGCCACCGTCTTTGGGGAGGAACAACTGAATTGGTTTCATAAAACCCTTCAACAATCATCGGCTGAGGTGCATTTGATCTGTATGGGCGGTCAACTGCTCAATACGGCCCAAGTCTTCGAGAACATGAGTAACTACCCAGCAGAGCGTGAAACACTGCTGCAATGGCTTTCTGAGGCCCCAGGCGCACCTATTGTACTCACTGGAGATCGTCACAGCGGTGAAATCAACGTATTAGAACTGGGCGGTAAAGCCATCGTAGAAGCTTGTGCTTCGCCCGTTACGGCGAATGCTCACCCCCATCACGACGAGGAAAACACCACTAGAGTACACGAGGGCACTACGGACACGCAACATTTTGGAACACTACGATTGAATCATTCGAAAGACCAGTGGCACATTGTGGTTTCATTGATTGATGCATCGGGCAAAG
>JAURAE010000044.1 GCA_030829675.1 Schleiferiaceae bacterium | reverse complement strand
CAAAAAGGGTACGTTTATCTGAGGACCCTTTCACAGGCGGGGCGATGCCGTAGGCTTCCATTTTTTCCAGTCCTTCCGGGGTGATCCAATCCGTGGTCCACGCCGGCTTGATTTGCTCTTCGATAAAGAAAGGCAGCTGGCGGGCATACATGGATTCGCTGATGTCCTGGGCCATGCGGTCCATGGCTGGACAACCCACATAGGTGGGGCTGATGGTGATCTGGTAGATGTGCTGGGCATTTTCCTCCGGCGCATCGGGGTGCAGCTCGCGGAAGGATTGCAAGGCATTTTGACTTTTTGGGTGATCCGAAGGGGCGATGCTTACGCCTCGAAGGATGCCCATGTCGTGGAGGCTCAACACGGGTATTTCCGGATCCTTGACCCGGCCTAAATACTCGAATATGGCCTGGCTCTGATCCATCTTACCCGCCGAAGAATGCTCTAATGATATCTTGACCGTTGGCGAAAATCAGCAAGGCAAGTAAGAGGAAGAATCCTATCATTTGCGCTACTTCCAATACTTTGATCGACGGCTTTCTACCGGTAATCATTTCCACCAAGGTGAAGACTACGTGCCCACCGTCGAGTGCAGGGATAGGAAGGATGTTTAAGAAGCCCAACATGATGCTCAAGAAGGCAGTGAATTCCCAGAATCCGCGCCAATTCCATGAGCTATCGTACTGCTGTAGAATCATCAAGAATCCGCCCACTTCTTTGTAGGCTTTGGTCTCAAAGTTGAAGATGAGTTTGAATTGGCGCACATAGCCGCTAAGCTTGTTGCCTACCTCATCCCAGCCCCCGCCCAAGGCTTGAGCGAAGCTGTATTCTTTGTTCTTGATTTTGTAGTATTTGTAGACTTCACCAGTGTTATAGACGCCAATTTTGCCATCCTCTGGAACATTTAAATTCAAGGTATCTGCTATGCCATCGCGGTAATACGTTAAGGCGATTTCTTCGCCGCCGAAATCTGGAATGGCATCGAAGAATTCGTCGAAGAAGAGCAATTGTTGACCGTTGAGGCCGACCAAGCTATCGCCCACTTGCATGCCTGTCGCCTCAGCGATGGAGCCTTCAGAGAAGCCGCCTACGACATAAGGCATACGAGGTCGGATGACGTTGTACAAGGATTTATCTGCGATGATACTAGCAAGCGCCTCTGTGGTAATAGGCACGCGTACCTCTTCACCATTGCGGTCCACAACGATATCCTCTCCTTCGCTTAAGAAAATCTCCATGGCCGTCTCTGTGTAGCTGTCCGGAATGTAGTCGCCGATGCTCAGGATCTTATCACCATTCTCGAGGCCCATTTCGTGGCCGATCTCGTTGGTCCAAATCCCATAGATCAAGCTATCGTTCGGGAGGTAGTCCTTGCCATAGCTCATCAATAAGAAGACGTAGATGAAGTAGGCAGTGATAAAGTTCATGATGACCCCGCCGGTGAGGATGATTAGGCGCTGCCAAGCCGGTTTCGCACGAAACTCCCATTCTTCCGGTTCGTCGCTGAGGTTTTCGGTGTCCATGCTTTCGTCCACCATGCCCTCAATTTTTACATATCCGCCTAATGGAATCCAGCCAATACCCCATTCGGTCTCGCCTATTTGCTTCTTCAACAACGAGAATTTGTAGTCGAAGAACAGGTAAAACTTGGACACACGTACATCAAACCAACGGGCTGGCAAATAGTGACCAAACTCGTGGAGTACAATAAGAATAGAGAGTCCAAGAACGAACTGGGCGATTTGAATGAGCATAGGTGCAAAAATTATAGGCCAAAAGTAACACTCCTTCCGCAGAAGGAGTGTCTTAATCTAACCGCTATATGGTCAAAAGGTTGTTAATCTTTTAGGACGCCCAATTCTTTCCCGACCTTGGTGAACGCCGCGATGGCGTGATCCAAATGCGCTTGGGTATGGGCGGCGCTGAGCTGAACACGAATGCGCGCTTGGCCTTGAGGTACTACAGGGTAGAAGAATCCGATGACATAGATGCCTTCTTCGAGCAGTCTATCTGCGAATTCTTGGCTTAGGGCGGCATCGTACAGCATAATAGGAACGATGGCGCTATCACCGTCCTTGAAATCAAAGCCGGCTGCTGCCACTCCTTTTTTGAAGTAGTTGATGTTCCATTCTAATTGGTCCCGGAGCTCTGTCGTCTCGCTCAGTAAGTTGAACACTTCGATAGAGGCCCCAACAATGGCGGGTGCTAGCGAGTTTGAGAACAAATATGGGCGAGATTTCTGGCGCAACATTTCAATAATTTCCTTGCGACCAGTAGTGAAACCACCCATGGCGCCGCCGAGTGCCTTGCCTAGGGTTCCGGTGATGATATCTACTCGACCCAAGACGTTTTTCAGTTCTATGGTACCGCGGCCGGTTTTGCCGATGAAGCCGGTGGCATGACACTCGTCGACCATGACCAAGGCATTGTACTGATCGGCCAAATCACAAATTTTGTCCAATTGCGCGACGTATCCGTCCATCGAGAATACCCCGTCGGTGACGATGATTTTAAAACGTGCGCCTTCGGCAGCTTGTAATTGGGCTTCGAGGTCCGCCATGTCGTTGTTGGCATAGCGGTAGCGTTGCGCCTTACACAAGCGCACCCCATCGATAATGGAGGCGTGGTTCAAGCTGTCCGAAATGATAGCATCTTCTGCCGTGAGTAGCGGCTCGAACACTCCGCCATTCGCATCAAAGGCTGCTGCATATAGAATGGTGTCCTCCGTATGCAAGAACTCAGCGATTTTGGCTTCCAATGTTTTGTGGATGTCCTGAGTACCACAGATGAATCTCACAGAACTCATTCCAAAACCGTGGCTGTCCAATGCTTTGTGCGCAGCCTCGAGTACGCGAGGATGCGAGCTCAAGCCCAGGTAGTTGTTGGCACAGAAGTTCAGTACTTCCTTGCCTTCGGTGGTTTGAATGACCGCATCTTGAGGGGTAGTGATGATGCGCTCTCTTTTAAAGAGTCCGGCATCGTCGATTTCTTGTAGTTGTGTGCTGAGGTGGTCCTTTAATGCTCCGTACATAATATCTTATTTATTCATGAATGATTGCGCGTTCGCCCATTCAATACTTTCTTTTAGACAGGTGATTGCGTGGTCTGCGCTACATACATCCTGCTCGATAAAGTAGTGCTGCAAGCCAGCAGTTTCTGCCATGGCGAAAATCTCTTCCCAAGGCACAACGCCTTGACCTACCGGCACCTGTGTAGCCGTATCTGCGGCGAAGTCCTTCACGTGCCATAACGGGAAACGGCCGGGATAGTTCTCCATCCAAGTAACAGGATTTTCTCCCGCAAAGGCGACCCAGTGCACATCCATTTCAAAGACGACATTGTGACCTTCGAGCGACTCGAGGAGGAATTGGTACGCGGAATGAGATTCTGGATTCGTAGGGTCGAGGGGAAGGAATTCAAAGTCGTGGTTGTGCCAAGCGGCAACCTTACCATGTTTCGCAGCCTCTGCACCCAATAGTTTGAGGTATTCTACCAAGTGCGCGTAGCCCTCAGCGTTTCTCCATGCTTCGCTCATCCAAGGGATAATGATCCAATGCTGGTTCAAAGCGGTAGCCGCTTCAATAAATTGTGGGATAGAAGCAGTGTCGATAGGTCCTACTTCAGCGCCCTCAAGCTGTATTGGAGTATAATGCCCTGATGGACTACTTAGCTGAGCATCATTCAAGGTCGCAATGAAATCTACTACAGGCATTCCCAAGAAGGAGCCCTCCATGTAGCCAAAGCTCTCCATGAGGTCGTAGCCCAGGGCTTTGGTTTCTTTGAGCGTCGAAGCGATGGCTTCAGGGCCAGTTAGGGCCTCGCGTACAGTATATAATTGGTATCCTTTTTCGGCCACGGCTTCATTAGTTTCTTGAGTAGTTGTGGTTTCTTCGGCGGGCCCTTGACAGGCCATTAGGGTGCCCAGCG
Organism: Schleiferiaceae bacterium; assembly: GCA_030829675.1. Lineage (GTDB taxonomy): Bacteria > Bacteroidota > Bacteroidia > Flavobacteriales > Schleiferiaceae > UBA10364. Next base: position 6,262 of record JAURAE010000044.1, on the reverse strand, counting down.
CCAGAGCGCCTAGCCAGAGTGAGTGTTTCATTAACGACGAAAATTTTTTCTTGAGTGGTTGAAATTAGGGGAAAACCGCCAAATTTGTGCCCATGCGTATTGACAAATTCTTGTGGTGTGTCCGATTATTCAAAACCCGCAGCCTTTCCGGCGAGCAGGTGCGCTCGAACAGGGTAGTGATGGACGACATTCCTGTGAAGCCTTCTCGCGAGGTGAAGCCCGGGGACGTTGTACGCATTAAGAGACATGGCTTTGATAAAGAATTTGAGATCCTTGCATTACCGAAATCTCGTATTGGACCAAAATTGGTCCCAGAATATATCAAGGACATAACCCCTCAGGAAGAGATAGATAAGGAGGAATTCTTGAAACTAGCACGCAATTTGACCCGTCAAAAAGGGTTGGGAAGACCCACTAAAAAGGACCGTCGGGACATGGACGAGTTCTTGGATTAATTCCCTCCTTTCGCGAACAAAAACCTTCCTCAAACGTACTAAAGTTCTATAATTACGACTTTCTGTCCGGCATTTGTCCGGAAAGGAAAGTTGGCTGTTGCATTAGTTGTATGCACTTTTGAATGTACCAAGTACACTTTATTAAAACACACTAACACAAATCATGAGAAAAATCGCTTCAAAAGGATTATTCTTAGCCATCGCCCTCGGCCTTGCTACCCTTGCACAGGCACAATATTCGGGCGTCGTTGTGGATGCTGCTGATAATTCACCACTTCCTGGTGCTGTTGTTAAAGCAGGTTCTGTAACAGCAATGACTGATATGGACGGCCGTTGGTCGTTGGACGTATCGGCTGGCACAGAACTAACCGCATCCTTTGTTGGCTACGTCGACAAATCGCTTCTATTAGGGGAGCAGAAAAACCTAACCATTGCCTTGCGTTACGACAAAGCGGCCTCTACCCTCGATGAAGTAGTGGTTGTGGGTTACGGTACGCAGAAAAAATCTAACGTAACCGGTGCTATATCTAGCGTCAAGGCTGAGGATCTTGAGGACCTTCAGTTGCCACGTCTTGAAACAGCGCTTCAGGGACGTACTTCAGGTGTACAGGTACTTCAAAACTCAGGTCAGCCTGGAGCGGCCTCAGTCGTTCGTATTCGTGGTACGGCTTCAATCAACGGTTCGAACCCATTGTATGTAGTAGATGGAGTAGTAATCGGCGGAGGTATCGACTTCTTGAACCCAGGTGATATTGAAACCATCGAGGTATTGAAAGATGCGGCTTCGGCAGCTATCTATGGTGCTCGCGGTGCCAACGGGGTAATCATTGTAACCACAAAGAACGGTGCTCGCGCTAAAGGCATGGAGGTGAGCGTAAGCAGCTACACCGGTGTGCAAAACGCTTGGAAGCAATTACCAGTATTGAACGCGCGTGAATACGCGACCATTCAAAATGAGATGGCTGCAGCTGCAGGACAATCCATTCCATATCCCAATGCTGCGAGCTATGGCGAAGGCACAAATTGGCAGAGCCACGTGTTCAACCCCAACGCGGTCATGCGCAATACAGATTTTAGCATTTCAGGTGCGACTGATAAAGGATCGTACTTCTCTTCAGTATCATACTTCGACCAAGACGGGATTGTAGCTGAAGGTAAATCTAACTTCCAACGTTTGTCCGCTCGTTTGAATACGATCACGAAGGCAAATGATCGCTTTACAGTGGGTTGGAATGTTGCCTACACACACAACGAGAGCCAAAGCGTAGCAGAAAACACAGAATTTGGTTCCCCGCTTGGACGTGCATTGAACATGGATCCTATCACTCCATTGTACGAGACCGATCCAACAGCATTATCGCAAACTCCATACACTTCAGGCGGCGTATTGCGTAACAATTTGGTCCGCGACGCAGGGGGTATTTATGGTATCTCTAGCCGCGTAACTTCTGAGATTGTAAACCCAGTAGCAGCGTACTTAATTGAAAATAACTACGGTTGGTCTGATAAAATTGTCAACAACACTTTTGCGGAATTTGAAATTGCGGAAGGATTGAAGGCGCGCACGAGCATGGGAATTGACCTTGCCTTTTACGGCGGCAACGGATTCCGTCCTTCGCACTATTTGAACGCCACGAACCAATTGGACACAAACCTTGTATACAGTAACTTCAACCGTGCCTTTACTTGGATTTGGGATCAAACCATTACTTATACTAAGGATGTGGGTGATCACCACTTCGACGGTCTTTTGGGCCACAGTGCACAGGAAGTCAACGGACGTTACATAGGCGGAAGTAAGCGCGACGTTCCAGTAAATACCTACGACGGTGCCACCATCGACTATGCTCGTAACGTGGAATCACAACAAGTATATGGCGGATATTGGGAGCGTTACGCTATCGAATCTTACTTCGGTCGTGTGAACTACGATTACCAAGGTAAATATGTAGCCACGGCGATCATGCGTGCAGATGCCTCTTCAAACTTCGGTTCTAACTACCGTTGGGGATACTTCCCATCGGTGAGTGCCGGTTGGAATATTCATAAAGAAGATTTTTGGATTTATGATAACGTGAACACCTTGAAGTTGAAGGCCGGTTACGGTCTGAACGGTAACGATGCCGCAGGCTCATTGGAATATGCTTCTACCATTGTCGGTGGACGTTCGTATACGTTCGGTGCCAACGAGGTGTTGGTGAACGGTACGGCTCCTGCACAGGTGGCGAACCCAGATTTGCGCTGGGAGAGCGTAAGCCAGTTCAACATCGGTACTGAAATTCGTGCCTTCGATTGGTTGACGGCCAACGTAGATTTCTTTAACCGTGTAACCAACGATATGAAAACGCGTCCACCGCTACCAGATTATATTGGTAATGATGCGCCTACGGCGAACATTGGTTCTATGTTGAACCGCGGGGTAGATATCGAATTAGGCTATGATAAAACCTATACTCCAGATTTCCGTTTCTCAGCGAGTGCAAATGTGAGCTTCTTGAAGAACGAAGTGGTCTTGTTGGGTAATGAAAGTGGTTACTTGCCAGGTCAGCAGTGGGGTCCTCAAGGATTGGAGATTACTCGTATTACAGAGGGATTGCCTATCGGCTATTTCTACGGCTACCAGACCGACGGTATTTTCCAATCTATGGATGATGTCTATGCACACACAGGCGGAGAAGCAGGGGATACCTTGCAACCGGGTGCCGTACCTGGCGATTTCAAATTTGTTGACGTGAATGGCGACGGTGAAATTACCGCTGATGATAGAACTTTCATTGGTAATCCAACGCCAGATATGACTGCCGGTATTACCCTTGATATGCAATACAAGAATTGGGATATCAACCTCTTCGGACAAGGGGTATGGGGAAATCAGATTTACAATGCAACCCGCCGTTACGATTTGCCTACTGCAAACATGACAGGTGCGGCTTTAGATCGCTGGACAGGCCCGGGAACGAGCAACACATATCCTCGTTTGACTTCTCAAGACGACAACATGAACTTTGCACGTAGCTCTGATTTCTACGTGGAAGATGGAAGCTTCTTCCGCATTAAGAGCCTTCAGATTGGTTACAATATTGGAGGGGATGCAGCGGACCGATTGATGTTGCGCAAAATGCGCATCTACTATGCAGGGACGAACTTGTTCACCTTCACCAAATACTCTGGTTTTGATCCAGAGATCGGAGCTGGTTTCGGTGTGGATCGCGGAATCTACCCACAAGCTCGTGTACACAGCATTGGTTTAAATATCACTTTCAAATAATAAGGAAGGATGAAGAATACAGTTAAAACTACCATGAGATCAATGGTCGCGATTGCAGCGGCAGCTCTCCTTACCGTAGGATGTTCAAAAGACTTCTTGAACACCAAGCCCGTAGGACGTGATCTAGAAATCAACTACTACCAAACACAAGCGCAAGCTTTCGAAGCGTTGGTCAGCGTATATGATGTTCTCCAGTGGAACGATCAATACGGCTTTACCATGTACCGCTTCCTGATGAATGTTGCCTCTGACGATACCTATGCAGGTGGCTCAGATGCTTCAGATCAGCCTTCTTGGGTGGCGACAGATAACTTCTCGTGGACGCCAAACTTGGGCCCACAAGCAGGTTTTTGGCGCAAGAACTACAAGGGAATCTACCGTGCAAACTTGTTCTTAGAAAAAATTGACGGCATTGAAGATGCTTCGGTAGCCTTCAAAACAAGAACGAAAGCAGAGGTACACTTCCTGCGCGCGAAATTCTACTTTGATTTGATCCGTTCTTTCGGAAACATCCCGTTCATCACGAACACCTTGGATCCTTCAGAATACTACACCATCAACCAGGTCGGTCCGGAAGTGATCTTCCCGTTCATCGTAGCGGAACTCGAAGCAGCGATTCCAGATTTGCCAACCACTGTGCCTAGCACAGAGCTAGGTCGCGTGACTAAGGGTGCCGCTCAAGCCATGTTGGCACGCGTGTACTTGTACATGGACGACGAGGATAATATGGCGGACGTTGCTGCACTATGTGAGGACATCATCAATTCTGGCGTGTACTCATTGTTGCCGAACTACGGTGACATCTTCACCAAAGCCGGTGGGTGGAGCTCAGAAAGTGTTTTCGAAATCACTTATTCTGAGAACTCAACCAGCGATTGGGGACGTTTCGGTTCAGGTCATAGCGAAGGAAATGTTGGGGTCCAATTCTGTGGAATGCGCGACTACAACGGTCCAGATTATTCTCCAGGTTGGGGCTTCTGCCCGATTACCGAAGACCTTGAGTCATTCATGGACGGTGACCCGCGCTACCAACACACCATCATCGATGCGGATAATATCTCAGGTGCGGAATACACTCCAGGCTATCAAAACACTGGCTTCTTCATGAAGAAATACGCACCGTTGGCGAGCCAATTCCCGCCAGATGGTGAGCCGGCGTTGAACTGGGGGAACAACATCCGTGAAATTCGTTACGCCGATGTCCTCTTGATGGCAGCAGAAGGTTTGGTACGCAGCGGTGGTTCTGAAGCTCAGGCACGCAGCTACTTGAACCAAGTACGTGCACGCGTGGGTATCCAAGGTTTGGGTTCTTCTGGAAATCAATTATTAGAGGATATCTTCAACGAGCGTAGAATGGAATTGGCCACAGAAGGGCACCGTTACTTTGATTTGATTAGAACAGGAAAGGCAGCTAATGTGTTGACTGGATGGCAAGCCCACAACCAATACCTACCTATTCCTCAAAATGAAATAGATGCCTCACAAGGCGCATTAACCCAAAACACTGGATACTAATGAAAGCGTTTAAACTATTCTCAGTATTGGCCGCTACTGCCGCGTTGGTAGCATGTGAGCCTACAGTACCTGGAAAAACGGAACTAGGACCGCTTCCAACGGCGGACTACACGATGACGTACATCGATTCCAACAACATTCAGTTGACCAGCGTAAACACTGGCGATCCATTCCTATTCCAATGGGAAATCGACGGGGTTGGGACTTTTGAAGGAGAGCAAGCGGATGTGTTCATTCCAAAAATTGGGGTATACGACATCAAGCACTCTGTCTTTAACCAAGGCGGTCATGCTACGGCTGAAGGTCAAGTAGAAATCTTCAAGGATGCTGATTTCGTTTGTACAGGCGCAGCGGAATTTATGACCGATTGTACCGACCGTACATGGAAACTCGCTCCACAAGCTGGATCTCTATGGGTAGGACCACCCGACGCCTCAACGACTTGGTGGGCGATCGGAGGAACTGCAGCCACAGACCGTCCTTGTGCTTACGACGACGAGTGGACCTTTAACTCTGACGGTGATATGATTTACGATACGCAAGGCGATATCTGGGCAGAAACCTACATGGGCGTAGCGACAGACGGCTGTCAGCCAGAATCTATCCTAACAGGGCCGAAAGCGGCATGGGCAAGCGGTACACACGGTTTCGAAATCATACCTGGCGGTGGACCCAACGGCGAGGACCAAATCAAAGTGAACGGCATGGGCGGCTTCATTGGTCTTCCTAAGGCAGCAAACTCTGGTGAGGTAAGCTCTCCAGTGGCCTCGGTTACTTACGACATCTTGAGCATGACCGACGACGGCACCGCTCGTTACATGGAGATTCAGTGTAATTGTACGTCGCTATTGTGGCGCTTCACCTTGTACTCAGAACTATAATGCATATAAAAACAGGTTATATCGTTTCTATGTTGGCTCTGGGGGTATTCACGTCATGTGAAACCGCCGAGGTCCCACGTCTCATGGGCAGTGATGTAGTTATCGCCGAAGGCAATACTACCTATACCTATGAGTACGAAATA
>JAURAE010000043.1 GCA_030829675.1 Schleiferiaceae bacterium | reverse complement strand
CAATTAGTCCAGCCGTCCGACCGCTCCTACAGCGAACAGTACGACAGCATCGTGCACCACGGCGAACTCATTTCTACCCGTATCGTGCAAGCCTTTGTCAATACTCGTGTGCCTGCCCTTTGGCTCGATACACGAACCCTGGTTAAGACAGACGATCAGTTCCGTCGCGCGACCGTACAATGGGGTCCCACCCAAGAGTGTATCGCCGCCGCCGTCCAAGAATCGAAGGTGTATATGGTGCAAGGCTTTATTGGTAGTGATCCCGCCGGGCGCCCGACCACCTTGGGCAGAGAAGGATCGGATTATACCGGAGCTGTATTCGCCTACTGCCTTGGCGCCAATAGCCTCACCATCTGGAAGGATGTACCGGGCATGCTCAATGGAGATCCTAAGACCTTCCAAAACACCACCTTGATTGAAGAATTGCCTTTTGGTGAAGCGATAGAACTCGCCTTTTATGGTGCTTCCATCATTCACCCGAAGACCATACAACCTTTGCAGAAAAAGGGCATTCCATTGCACATTAAAAGTTTCGTGGACCCGACAGCCACAGGTACGGTCATCAACAGCGCCGACCAAGCCACTCCCCAAGTCCCAAACTTCATCCTTAAGAAAAACCAAGCACTGCTCTCGATCAGCACGATGGATTTGGCCTTCATCGCCGAGCATCACCTCAGCGCCGTCTACCAATTGTTTGCTGAACAAGGTGTTGTAGTAAATATGATGCGCAATACTGCCACCAAGGCGGTGTTCTGTTTGAACAACGACGCCATCATCATTCCCAAGGTCATTGCTGCCCTGGAAGGAGATTTCAACCTCACCTTCACTTCAAATGTTGAGCTATTGACCATTCGTCATTACACCGAATCCGACGTGGTTCGTGAAACGCAAGGGTTGACTATTTTACAAGAACAACGTACCCCAGATACGGTGCAGTTCGCCTTCCAAAGACATTAAAGCGCGGCGAGAATTTTCGCCGCCAGGCCGGCCCCCATCTTCTCGAAACTCTCCTTCGTCCATCCTGCGATGTGTGGGCTGAGCACAACATTTTCTTGATTCATCAGCCATAGCAAGGAAGGAGGCATCTCCCCTTCGAACAAGCTGGTGAAGCTCTTCTTTTCATATTCAAGCACGTCCAAACCCGCTCCCAAAACTTTCCCTGCCTTCATCGCTTGAACCAACGCATCAGTCTGAAGAATAGGACCGCGGGCGGTATTGATAAAATAGATGGGATTTTGGAAGGCATTGAAAAAGGCAGGATCGGCAAAATAGCGCGTCTCCTCGGTGAGCGGCAAGTGTAGACTAATGATATCACACTTTTGCTGAAGCTCCTCTAAAGTGGACTCCGTAATGCCGGGATCGGCATAGCCTGTTTTGTATTTGTCGTAGGCCAACACGGTAGTACCCATAGCGGCGAGCAAGCGGGCGAATTGGCTCCCCATCACACCATAACCAATAATGCCCACGGTGCGGCTTTGAAGTTCGAGACCTTTATTTTCCTCTCGGCGCCAGATTCCATCCTTAATTTCACGGTGCACACGCGGGAGATGATTGAGCAATGAGAGCAACATTCCTAGCGCATGCTCTGCTACTGCTTGGGCATTGCCCTCGGGAACGCGTAAGCAGGTGATGCCACGAGATTCTGCATACTCGACATCAATATTCTCCAGTCCGGCCCCCAATCGCCCTATGGCCTTGAGGCTTGGAAACAGGTCAATAATCTCGCGGGTCATGGGAAAACGCGATCGTATGACCAATATTTCCGCGGTAAAATAATGCGATGGAAACTGCTCTGGGGCCAATTCGTACTCACGCCACAAGCTTATTCCGCCTTGTTCAAGACCTTGCTCTAACAACGGATGAGTATAGTCGAGCAGTACCGCGTTCATCAATAACCGATAATGAGTCGTCCGATCTGGAAATAGATCAACAGGCCGATGACATCGTTCGCAGTAGTGATAAAGGGACCGGTGGCCAATGCCGCATCAATGTTGAACCTGTTCAACATGAGTGGAATGAAAGTGCCAAACAAAGAAGCAAAGATGATCACCGTCAAAAGTGATACGCTAACGGTGAGCGTGACTAATTGGCCATAGCCTAAAATCAAGCCGGCGCCCATCATAACGGCTGCCAAAATAAGTCCATTGACCAAGCCCACGGACAATTCCTTGAACAGCTTCTTCGTCATATTGTGATCCGCCTTGTTACTGGCCAACGCCTGCACTACGATTGCTGAAGATTGTACCCCAACGTTCCCGGCCATCGCCGCAATGAGCGGCATAAATAGAGCCAAGGCCGGTACGCTTTCAATATCACCCTCGTTTTTTCCCAACATCAAGGCCACGATTAACCCACCAAACAAACCAATAAGCAACCATGGTATACGAGCACGTGTAATGTGCAATACAGTATCGTCACTCTCTACCTCGTCGGTCAAACCCGAAGCTAATTGGTAATCGCGCTCCGCCTCTTCACGAATAAAATCCACGACATCATCAAGCGTAATACGACCCAACAATTCCCCAGCGGCATTTACTACTGGAATGACAAAAAGGTCATACTTCTGCATGGTATTGGCCACTTCCTCTGCCGGTGTAGTGGACAGAACTGTATGTTGAATAGGCGTATAGAGTTCGGAAATATTCTCCGTGCGCTTGGCCGTCAAAAGCTTCTTCAAGCTCAATGTACCCACGAGAATATCATCTTCGTTCACCACATAGACAGCATGCACTCGATCGACATTTTCCGCCTGTGTTCGCATGGCTGCCACACATCGAAGCGCTGTTAAATCTTTTTGAACTTTCACGTATTCCGTGGCCATCAAGGCACCCGCGGTATCCTCCTCATGGGTGAGCAGCTGCGCAATTTTCTTCGCCTGCTCCACATCGTCCACCTTCGAAAGGACCTCCTTCGTCAGCTCTTCTGAAAGCTCAGAAAGCATGTCAGCCGCATCATCACTATCCATGTTCTCTACGAGTTCATGGGCAATATCTTCCGAGGTATAGCTTTTCAGAAGGTCGGTACGGATATCTTCATCTATCTCTACTAAAATGTCGGCGACTAACTCGGCGTCGAGTTTTTCGAGAAAAAATTCAATTTTTTCAAGGTCCCAAGCTTCGAGTGCCTCAGCAATATCGGCAGCATGCAAATCCATGGTGTATTCCACAAACTCCGCCCAGTCAATGGCGTTCATTGCACGCTCGATACGTTCTTTTACACTAAGATCTTCCATCTTCAATGGCATTTAGCAGTTCCACAAACTGTTCGTGGCCGAGTTGCTCCGCTCGCTTGCTAAGATACGGATGCTCGAAGCCTTCCGGCAAATTAAGTGTTTTCAATGCATTGCGAAGGGTTTTTCTTCGCTGCCCAAAAGCCGCTTTCACCCCGCGTTTGAGCATTTTAAAATCAATAGTTGGATCGACCGATTTTCTGACCATGTGCATCACACCACTGTCCACTTTTGGCGGTGGGTTAAAGACGCTTGGAGGCACCGTAAAATCATAGGTCAAATCGTAATACGCCTGGCACAAAACCGATAGAATGCCATAGGTCTTACTTCCCGGCGGCGCGCACAAACGCTGGGCCACCTCTTTTTGGAACATCCCCCCAAAGGCAGGAATCTGATCGCGCATGTCCAATACTCGAAATACGATCTGCGAACTGATGTTGTAGGGAAAATTCCCGACCAAGGCAAAGGGTTCATCACCAAAAACGCTCGCAGGATTCCAATGTAGAAAGTCCGTTTCCAAAATGCGAGCGCTAAGCTGATTGTAATGGGCTTGTAAATAACTCACACTCTCCCCATCAATCTCTACGACCCAAGTCTCTACGTCCGGCATGGCCAACAAATATTTGGTCATCACGCCCATACCCGGCCCTATTTCCAAGACCTTTTGGACACCATGCAAGGGGGTTACATTAGCAATGCGCTCGGCCACGCCCTCGTCTTTCAAAAAATGTTGTCCCAAATGCTTTTTCGCACGGACTTGTCCTTGGTCTCTCATGTGAGCAAAGGTAGGATTTCCTTCCACGGGTTTCCACCTAAAAGCCCTAACTTGTACCCACCTATCACAACCATAAGAACCACTGACCATGGTACAACCAACCACACTTGGCGAATTCATCGTCGAGAACCAGAAGGATTTCCCTTTTGCAACAGGGGAATTATCCCAGCTACTCACTTCTATCCGCCTTGCCGCCAAGGTGGTCAATCGCGAAATCAACAAAGCAGGCCTTGCCGATATCCTTGGCGCTATGGGCAGTGAGAATGTCCAAGGCGAAGCGCAACAAAAGCTCGATGTTATGGCCAACGACACCTTCATGCGTGCCTTGCGCTCGATGGGTCAAGTCTGCGGTGTTGCCAGCGAGGAAGAAGAACACTTCGTCGCCTTTGACGATGATATTCACTCCGACGCCCGCTATGTCGTTCTCATGGACCCGCTCGACGGCTCCTCCAACATCGACGTCAATGTCAGCGTAGGCACCATCTTCTCTATTTACCGCCGCATCACTCCCGCCGGAAGTCCTGTTGAACTCAAAGACTTTTTACAACCGGGCGATGCACAGATCGCGGCCGGCTACATCGTATACGGATCTTCTACCATGTTGGTGTACACCACTGGCAGCGGTGTCAATGGATTTACCCTCGACCCTTCCATCGGTGTCTTCTGCCTATCCCATCCAGATATGCAAATACCACAAGATGGAAAAATCTACAGCGTTAACGAGGGAAACTATGTGCATTTTCCTGAAGGTGTGAAGCGCTACATCAAGTATTGTCAAGAGTTCGACGAGGCCACAAATAGGCCTTATACGTCAAGATATATTGGCTCATTAGTTTCCGATTTTCACCGCAATCTTATCAAAGGAGGGGTGTATCTTTACCCCACAGGAACCATGGCCCCAAAAGGCAAGCTCCGGCTCCTGTACGAGTGTAACCCACTCGCCTTTATTGTTGAACAAGCCGGCGGCATGGCCACGGACGGAACCCGACGAATCATGGAGATTACACCTGATGAATTGCATCAGCGTGTGCCGTGTTTTATTGGGTCACCGCGTATGGTCGAAACCGCCAACGCGTTTTTGCGGAAATACGAAAATTAACTATTGGAACCGGCGGACTTACTCTCCCATTACCTAGACCACCCGCTCACTTTAGCGCTTGAAAAGAGCGCCTCAACCGACCGTATGGAAGCCATTGGCTATCGAACGGCAGGGAGCTCACATACCGCCATGTTGGCTGCAGCCGCCTATTTGAAAACCGGCAAGACCCAGCTCTTGATTGCCGAGAACAAAGAGCAGGCCGCCTACCTTCAGAACGACCTGGAAAAGCTGCTGGGCAAAACTCCTTGTTACTTCTATCCTGCCTCCTACCGCAGGCCCTATGAAGTCGAACAAACCGACAATGCCAACGTATTGTTGCGTGCAGAAGTGCTCAACCACCTCAGCAGCCGCCGAAAAGCCCCTTTGGTGATCACCTTCACCGAAGCGCTATTCGAGAAAGTGGTGACCAAAAAAGAATTGGAAACCAATACCCTTAAAGTTCATGTCGGCGAAAACATAGGTATTGACTTCCTCAACGAAACGCTTTTCGAATACCAGTTCGAACGTGTGGATTTTGTGACCTCCCCTGGCCAATTCTCTGTACGCGGCGGCATCGTAGATATTTTCTCGTTCAGCAAGGAGCACCCCTACCGCATCGAATTCTTCGACGAAGAGGTGGAGAGCATTCGCTACTTCGACATCGAAACCCAACGCACCATCGGCAAAGCCACTAAAATGAGTATCGTGCCGAACGTGGAAAACAAAAGCTTTCTTGAGGCGCGTGCACCCTTCTTGACGTACTTGCCTAAAGATACCCAGCTCTGGATCAACACACCGTCATTAGTAGTGGCCGGATTGGACCGATTAATGGAGCTCGCCCACCAAACCTATACCAACCTCACCGATACCATCAGCCGCGCCACCCCAGAGGAACTGTTCATGAGCGGCGATGCCTTCAAGCGACTCCTATTGAAGTACACCCGAGTAGAATACGGCAAAGCAGAGTGGGCCAATACCAAGCTGGACAGCACCGCCCTCCCGCAACGCGCCTTCAACAAGGATTTCCATCTCCTCGCACAAACCCTCATTGACGCCAACGACCGTGATATTGAAACGGTACTGATGTGTGCCAATGCCAAGCAGGTCAATCGATTCGAAACCATTTTCGAAGACTTGCAATTGGACCCCAAATACCAAACCACTACCATCGCATTACACGAAGGCTTTGAAGACCCGGATGCCGGCCTTTACGTATACACTGACCATCAAATCTTCGACCGTTACCAGCGATTCAACATTAAAAACGGTGCTCAGAAGCGTCAAGCCATCACCCTCGAACAGCTCAATGCCCTCGAGTTCGGCGATTTCGTGACCCACGTGGATCACGGGGTGGGCAAGTTTGGAGGATTACAAAAAATAGATAATAACGGCACTATACAAGAAGCCATCAAACTGGCCTACCGCGACAATGATATCTTGTACGTAAGCATCCACTCGCTCCACAAGATCAGCAAGTACAACGGAAAGGATGGAACGGCGCCTGTTTTAAATAAACTGGGCAGTCCGCAATGGCAGAACCTCAAGAAGAAAACCAAGGCTCGCGTCAAGCAGATTGCCTTTGACCTTATCCAGCTCTATGCCAAGCGTCGCGAAGCTGTGGGCTTCCAGTGCGCACCGGACGGCTACTTACAACACGAACTCGAGGCGAGCTTCTTGTATGAAGATACCCCGGACCAATTAACCGCGACAGAAGCAGTTAAAAAAGATATGGAGTGCACCATCCCTATGGACCGCCTGATCTGTGGCGATGTGGGCTTTGGCAAAACGGAAATAGCCATTCGCGCCGCCTTCAAGGCCGTAGCCAATGGAAAACAGGTAGCCATACTCGTCCCTACCACCGTCCTCGCCTTCCAACACTTCAAAACCTTTAACAAGCGCCTCGAAGGATTCCCCGTCACCGTGGATTACATCAATAGATTCCGCTCGGCCAAGCAACAGAGAGATACCCTGGCCGGACTAAAATCTGGAAAGATTGATATCGTCATCGGTACACACAAACTCGTCAGTACCCAAGTGGAATACAAGGACCTCGGCCTTCTGATTATCGATGAGGAACAGAAGTTCGGTGTGGCTGTCAAGGACAAGATCAAAACGCTCAAAATCAACATCGACACTCTCACCCTTACCGCAACCCCCATCCCGAGAACCCTTCAGTTCTCCCTTATGGCCGCGCGTGACCTGAGCGTCATGACTACCCCGCCGCCCAACCGTCAGCCCATCGAAACAGAGATCATTGGCTTCAATGAGGAGACCATACGGGATACCATCAGCTATGAAATTCAGCGCGGCGGCCAAGTCTTTTTCATCAACAACAGAGTTAGCAATATCCAAGAGGTTGCCGGGATGGTACAACGGCTCGTGCCTGATGCACAGATTGCCGTAGGTCACGGCCAGATGGACGGCAAGAAACTCGAAAAGGTCATGCTAGACTTTATGGACGGCAAATTCGATGTCCTCGTGGCCACCTCTATCATTGAAAGTGGACTTGATGTACCCAACGCCAATACCATCATCATCAACAACGCCAACCACTTCGGGATGTCCGACCTCCACCAAATGCGCGGGCGTGTAGGCCGTTCCAACAAGAAGGCGTTCTGTAAACTCATCAGCCCGCCGTTGCACTCCTTGACCGACGAGGCGCGCAAGCGACTTCAGGCCCTCGAGCAATTCACCGATCTAGGGAGCGGCTTTAAGATTGCCATGAAGGACCTAGAAATCCGTGGCGCCGGTGATCTATTGGGTGGGGAACAAAGTGGATTCATCTCAGAGATGGGCTTCGATACCTATCAGAAGATTTTGGCGGAGGCCGTGAAGGAATTGAAGGAGAACGAATTCAAGGAACTGTACGAGAATCCAGATAAAAACAAAGGATCGGACTTTGTGGACGAGGTGCAGATCGATACGGATATGGCCATCCATATACCGGATAACTACGTCAACAACATTGAGGAAAGGCTCAAGCTATACCAACGCTTAGGTGCCATTGAAACGGAAGAAGAGTTGCAGTTCTTTGAATTAGAACTGGAGGATAGATTTGGGCCGCTGCCCCGCCAGGTGAAAGACCTATTGTATTCCGTCCGCATCAAATGGATGGCCAAGCACATTGGATTTGCCAAACTCATTATTAAGATGGGCAAGCTGATCGGACATTTTGCTGCGGAGAACAACAGCGAATACTACCAACTGCCCATTTTCTCAGCCGTCCTCGCCTACTTACAGCGCAACCCGCGCAAAGTGCAGGTCAAGCAAAAAGCAGAAAAACTGAACTTCGTGGCACAGAACATTGGCAGCCTTGAAGACGTTCATCATATGCTCAGTAGCATCGTGAACACTGAAAAAACAGCGGAAGCATGACCACAACAGAATATATAGAGGAGCGTTTGGGGGAATTAGCCCAGCATAAACAACATTTTGAACGCCTGTTTTATTTCTTAGAGGAAGAGGAGTTGTTCTTCATCCCCGAAGGCGAGCAGTGGTCGGCAATCGAGTGTATAGAACACATCAACAATGTGAATGAGGCTTATTTGGCCCAATTAACCAAAGTTTGCCAACTCGACCAAGCCTCCCAAACTCAAGACCTCCCGCTGAGCTGGTTTCAACGCAAAGCCTACCAATGGATGTCGCCCTTGAGCAAACCTGGAGCCACCAAGGTTCCGGCACCCAAGGCCCTTCTACCGCGACGCATGCGCGATCCCAAACTCAAGATCAGCGCCCAAAAGGTCATGGAGAACTTCATTTCTGACCTCGGTCAAATCGAAAGAATCTTGCGCATTATCCCTGAGAGTCCGGAGCTGCGAAACACCAAGGTCATCAGTGCATTGCCTCCTGTTCGCTTAAAGACCTTGACCGCACTGCAACTCATCGTTCCACACATAGGACGTCATCTCGAACAAGCGGAACGAATTTTAAGAGGGGGCCAATTACTCAAAGAGTCCCAACAAAACAATCCCGACCTCATTTATCCCACCAAGGATGCATAAAAAAACCCGAGCCTCGCGGAGGCTCGGGTTTTTTAGTGGGTGAAAATTTTTCTTACATCACCTTGATCCAAAGCTTGCCGTTGTACTGGCCATTGAAGCCGGTCTCCTGGGCATATTTGGCAGCCTCATAGTTGCCAAACTTGAGCAAGAACACATAGTACATACTGTTCTTAGGATCTTGGAATACATCTGAACCTACACCTTGCTGCTTGAGCTTAGCTTGCAGTTTCAATGCGTTGTTTTGTGAACCGAAAACACCCGCAGTCACATAGTAACCTGAAGAACCTGCCTTCACATTACCAGCGTACTGGTTCGGATCGTAGCCTTTGATGTTGCTGTTCACATTGCCTCCCTGTGGAGTGGATGGGAAGGCTGAATTTGCCGAACCATTATCAGTAGGAACGCTAATGTCCATACCGCCATTGTTCGACCAATTTCCATTGTTACCCGCTCCTGAGCCAGCGTTGTTGGCTGCAGCTTCAGATGCCGCTTGAGCAGCCGCTTCCGTAAGCTCACCTTTCATCGCATCCTTCTCTGCATCAAACATTTCTTTCTGCTGGGCAGACATTTCATCCTTGAACTCATCAAGACGATCGTTCAATAGATCTTCGAGTTCTTCAGTAGAACGACGCTGACGATCTTTGAGCTTCTTGAGTTCATTTTCCAGGCGCTTGTCCTTCTTGCTTTCCCCAAAGGTGTAGCGCAACATGATCTCATGAGAATTACCCAAGGCAAAGCCATAAGTATTCAAAGAGAAGTCGTAGGCATAACCCAAGGTAATCTTCTCGGTCAAGTGTAAACCTGTATTGGCCGTAACCGCATAGGAAGAACGGTATGCCGCACCCACGTAAAAGTACTCTTTGTGGTTGAACATCAACCCTGCATCCACCTGAGGAATGGTCACCTCGTTCGCACGAACAGTGATGAATGGACTCAAGGTCATCAAGCCTTTTTGAAGATTCACATCGTATTGAGTATTTACTACATAATGTCGCACGTAGTGGTACTGCATAGGACCTAGGTAGTTATCCGAGAAATCCACTTTAGGCGCCAACAAGTTTGGTACGGCAGCACCGAAGCTGAAATCACCAAACTGAAGGTTAAATCCAAAGTTGAGGTCAAATTTTCCTGTGTTCAGAGCACTGAAAAGCACAGGATCTAACTCATCCGGTACTCGAATGCCTGCTACATTGATGTTGTTGTTTACA
>JAURAE010000042.1 GCA_030829675.1 Schleiferiaceae bacterium | reverse complement strand
ATGCTTCCAATTATTGAGAAGGCTCAAAACGCAGTAAATAAGGTGGCGGAAGATAATGGCTTCGCGTACATCTTGGATGCTTCTCCATCAAAGGCAATCGTGATTTACTTGGACGGTGGCGACGATGTAATGCCATTGGTTAAAGCAGAGTTGGGCATCAAATAATTCCCGACGCGATAAAATCTTAGGACCCCTACAGCAATGAGCCGTAGGGGTTTTTTTATGTCGTATTTTGGCTCCGATGAAAGGCATTCAAAAAATAGGATTGTTTGATAGTGGTTTGGGCGGGTTGACCGTACTTCAAGCCCTAGAACAGCGCTTGCCAGGCGTGCCGAAAATCTATTATGGCGATACGCTCCATCTGCCCTACGGGGACAAGAGCGATGCGGCCATCATCTCCTACAGCACCAAAATAGTTTCCTTTCTAGCCTCGGAAGGTTGTGACCTGATCGTGATTGCTTGTAATAGTGCGAGCGCCGCGGCGGGGAAGGTGCTTGAGGCGGAGTTCCCGGAGCTGGTGTTCATCAATGTCATAGACCCGGTCGTAGCGGCGCTCGCATCCGGACCGCATGAGAAGGTGGGGCTGTTGGGGACGCGTGCTACGGTTAGGAGTGGTGCCTACCCGACGAAATTAGCTGCGCTGAATCCCTCGGTAGCGTTGTGTGCATTAGCCACCCCTTTGTTGGTGCCTTTGATTGAAGACGGATTCTTGGGCACGGGTATTGAAACCCAAGTCTTGAAACACTATTTAGACGATAAGGTATTGGACGGGGTACAGGCCTTGGTACCGGGTTGTACGCATTATCCGTTATTGGAACAGGCGGCAGCGACCTTGTTGGAGGGAGTGGATTGGATAGATGCCCCTGCGCTCGTGGCGGAAGCCGTGGCAGTGGAATGCGGGTCTTCCTCGACGGACGCTGAGGTGGAGACGACGTTCTATCTGAGCGATAAGACGCCGAGCTTCATGGAATTGGCCACTAAAACATTCGGGATCAAAGCCCAATGGAATACGAAGGTGCTGGATTAGCGCCCTTCTCCCCATTTATACATCCAGGAACTGATCGTGGAGATCAAAAAGCTGAATAGGATTGCGGTCCAAGTGCTGCTTACGTGCATGCCGTCGACCCATTGATCTGCGACGCCGATGATGATGGCGTTGATGATCAACAGGAACAATCCCAAGGAGAAGAAAGTTAGTGGGATGGTGATGATGATCAACAATGGTTTTAGGGTTGCGTTTAAGATTCCAAGTACGATGGCCACACCAATGGCCGTGGCGAAGGAGTCGATGGTGACGCCGGGCAGCAGCCAATCGGCCACGAAAACGGCCAAGGAGCTCACAACTAGTCGGGTCAGTAAACCGGGTTTTTGATTCATCTGCGGTATATTCACTGCTCGAAAAGTACACATTATGAATCGAAATTTCACCCTCCTTGTAGCTTCAGTTTTTGCCGTTGGCGCGTTGACGAATTGTCAAAATACCACTGAGGCTCCGGCGCCTGTTGCTGAGACTGTTTTTTATGGAGATACCAGCGTGCGCGCTGAATTGTTTGATGATCCACATAGTTATAGTACTGCCGAATCTGTGGTAAGTCGATTGTATTGGGAAGCTGATGTTGACTTTGAGAAGCAGATAATTCGTGCCACAGCACTGTGGACGTTGGGTGGAAAGAGCATTGGTGATTCTATTGTGTTTGATACTAAAGATCTAAAGATTAAACAGGTCAAAGTAAGCGGCTTACCTGCTCAATGGCATCTGGGTAAATCTGATGCGTTATTGGGAACACCATTAGTAGTGATGCTCAATCAAGGCGATAAAGAGGTAGTGATCACCTACGAGACATCGGCTGAATCCGAAGCGCTACAGTGGTATCCTGCGGAGCTGACCCAAGGAAAGCGCATGCCCTTCTTGTTTACCCAAAGTCAAGCTATTTTGGCGCGTACTTGGGTGCCCTGTCAGGACCGTCCAGGGGTGAGATTTACCTACGGTGCAAAGGTCAAGGTGCCTAAGGGCATGCTGGCGCTGATGAGCGCGTCGAATCCCACACAGAAATCTGAGGATGGTATATATGAGTTTTCAATGCCACAGCCTATTCCGAGCTACCTTTTGGCCTTGGGTGCTGGCGATTTGGCCTTTATAGAATTAGGCGAGCGTTCAGGGGTGTATGCCGAGCCAGAAATGGTGCGCAATGCGGCCTTTGAGTTCAGCCAAACTGAAGATATGATCTCACGTGCGGAGTACCTCTATGGTCCGTATTACTGGGGACGCTACGATATGCTAGTTTTGCCGCCGTCGTTCCCCTTTGGCGGGATGGAGAATCCGCGTTTGACCTTTTTGACGCCCACTGTAATTGTGGGAGATATGAGCTTGACGAGCTTGATTGCTCATGAGTTGGCACACAGCTGGAGCGGTAATTTGGTGACCAATGCGACCTGGAACGACTTCTGGCTCAACGAAGGGTTCACAGTGTATTTTGAAATGCGCATTATGGATGCGGTGTATGGACCGGACTTTGCGGACATGTTGGAAGCCTTGAGTTACGATGATTTGCAACGCGAGCTAGCAGTGATGCTAGAGGAAGATCCTGATGCAACAAGGCTGAAGCAAAATCTTGAAGGACGTAATCCGGACGATGCAGTGACGGCCATAGCCTATGATAAAGGGTTCCACTTTTTGAAACTCTGTGAGCAAACCGTAGGCCGTGAGCGTTGGGATGCCTTCTTAAAGGGGTATTTCGATACGTACAAGTTTAAGACGCGTGTTACGGAGGAGTTCCTGCAGGAATTGGCGGGGTTGATGACCCAGGAAGAGTGGAATACCGTGGGCGTGGAAGAATGGGTATATGGCAAGGGATTGCCTGCCAACTGTCCGTTCCCAGCCTCAAACAGATTCTACATCGTAGATGAAGCAGTGAAAATGTTGCTTGGGGTGAGCCCTGAAGATCCGGATGCGAAGTCCATGGTTTACCTAGAGCAGGACGTGACGATTCGATGGACCACTCACGAATGGTTGCGCTATATCAGAGGATTGGAAGCCGGTGGTGCTACCGTGGGCCATTATAGATTGGCCGATGCGAATTATGGATTCACTGGAAGTCCAAACCCAGAGATTGTGGCCGCGTGGTATACGGCCATTTTGAAGACAGATTTTGAAGGTTTTGACCCCAAGGTGTATGAAGAGAAGGTAGAGTCCTTCTTGACCACTGTGGGCCGCCGTAAGTTCATTGTTCCGATGTATGCGAGCATGCTCGAGGGGGATGAAAAGCGTCAGGCTTGGGCCAAAGAGATTTATGCGAAGGCACGCCCGTCGTACCACCCACTATCGCAGCAAACGTTGGATCAGCTCTTTGCCGATCACCAGTAATGGAACACCCTATCTACGCCGCCTTGTTGCCTTTGGCCGAACCGAATAGGGTCAAGGACTTTTCCCGTTATTTCCAAAACTATCCCGGTGGATATGGGGAAGGCGATGTGTTTATCGGCGTGATGGTGCCAAACCGTCGGTTGGTGGCGAAGGTATATGCCTTGCAATGGGACGAGGATGTTTTAGCCTCTGGTTTAGTTCACGAGTGTCATGAGGTGCGACATACGGCGCTCTTTGCGCTGATAAGAAGGTTTGGAGCGGAGCGAAAACGCCGAGGCCATTGGCACGATTTCCTAAGAGATCATTTCGAGGGCATTAATAATTGGGACCTGGTCGATACCTGCGCGTACAAGATCTTTGGACGTATGGCATTCGAAAGTGGGGATAATAGCACTTTAGAGGCGTTCTTGGCCAGTGAAAATATGTGGCATAAACGCACTGCGGTAGTCTCAACCTTGCACATGATCAATCACGGAAGATTCGATGAGGCTTTGGCCTATTGTCAAGTGGCTGCGGAGGGCGCGCCTGATATCCTTCAAAAGGGTATAGGCTGGGTACTCAAGTGTATTTGGCAAAAAGATGCGGCCGTGGCCGAGGCGCATTTAGAAATGGGCTACCTCAGTGGCCTGTACTCACGATTAGTGATTAGAATAGGTTTGGAAAAGGCCGATAAAGACTTTAGAAACGCATTCTTGGCGATGCGCTAAGGCTATCTTCCGGCCACACTAAGTCGAAGGTCCCAGAAGATGGGGTTTCTTGGAACGGTTTCTTTTCTTCCTTAGGCGTAGGCTTGAAGATGTCCAGCAGATCTTGCTTTTCCTGCTTTAGAGTCTCCTTGAAACTCTGCGAAATGCGCGCTTTGTCTAAGCTGATGCAAACATCGTCGAGGTTACAGCCGACGATCAAGCGGATATATGGCTGGTTTTCGTTTTCCGCCTCTGAGATCCAATTCCCTAAATCGCGGTTGGAGTTTTTACCTCTAAGAGCCAAATCCTTTAGTCCCAGTCGAACGCTGTAGCGGATATCATCGGTCTCTAAATTTTGCCATCCGTTTACCCATAAATTCAAGGCACTGTTCTCCACCTTGGTCTCAGGCAATTGTAGGGTATCGCCGTGCACTCGGAATTCAGAGTTCAGATAAGGGAAATCAATGCGCTGGAGTTCGCCTTGATCAATGAAGGCACTGAGTTCCTGCAATGGCGCATAGTTCTGTAGGGTGCCATTGCGTATTTCCCCGCGCCCTTCCACCAATGTTTTGCTGGCAATTTGTTCCCATTCCTCGTCGAAGGTCAGAGAAATAGTGGCCTCTACATTCGCTTCTCCAAGAAGGTTGGAGGCGTCGAGGTCTTCAATATCAAAGCTGTTGAAGCTGGCCAACAATTGGTCAAGCTGTATGCCGTCGGCCTTCGCATCTGCTTTAAACACATTATCAGTTTGGCTTTCATATAAAGTCCAATTCCCTCTTAGGGTACCATCACACCCCTCAATACTCATGTCCTTACCCAACATCCAAGCCCCACGATTGAAGACGGTGCCGCGCAAGTTTGTGCCATTAAAATCTCCCAGGTTCACGTGGTCGATGAAAAGCCCCACGCTGTAATCAAAGGTCGTTTCTTCATCTGCGTCCTCTGGGGAATCCTCAAATTCCCAAAACAAAAGAGGATCGATATCTATGGTCGGACTTTCCAGGCGCAGTTCAACCATTGGGTACCCATTAGGCTCGAGGGCGTGGTAAATCATTCCTTGAACAACGGCAGTATTTTCCTCGCTTTTCAAGAAACAGCGCTCAACCGCAACATGTCGGCCATCTGCACTGAGTTCAGCCTCTACTTTGTCAAACACGATATTACTTTGTGCCAATCCGAAGGAGCCCTCGGTCAACTGAATCTTACCTTTAAAGAGTGGATTACCGTGCGGGGTAAGATCGTCCCAAGAGCGGAATGCTTGCTTGATCACGAGGTCTTGCCCTTGCCAAAACCCCATAGGGTCCACTAGAATATCTGTTTCGACAAAATCAAAAAGTTCACTGAGGTTTGATCCACCGCGAAGCTCGGTAATGAGCTGAGGTCTCGCGCCTGAAATGGACAGTGATCCGCTGATTTCACCCGTCTTTGTCTTCACGTTGAGGGTGCCTATTTGTAATTCCGGTAATGCTCCCCATTGCCATCGTCCTGTACAGGATACCGATGGGACGGCGATTCCATTATACACCATGGAAGAGCCGTCCGTAGAAAAATCTACTGCCCAATCTTCATAGGTTCCTTCCCATCTCCACGAAGCGCGCAAGGCTTTGATGTCCACTTCTTCTGGCAATTCGAACAAGGGGGCATAGACCAGGGCCGCTGGAACATCCATTTGAGAAGCACTGATACGCCCTCCATCTTGGTGGAGGAGGAGGGAAACAGGGAAGGTATGCAGTTTGAGGCTTTCAGTCTCAATCCGCCATTGGTCATCACTAAAAAGGACATTTGCCGATCCTTTGAGTGGGGCATCGACTAAAAATTTGCTTTGGTCGATGGTTACATAGGTGTGTTCGAGGTCGGCTTGAAGGTCGAAAACGGTAGAAGTTCCTATGCTCCCGGAGGCAGATAAAGATGCTATAAAGGCCTCATAATAGGAATCCTCCTCGTAGTCGTCGTAATGCAACTGCACCTTCTTGGCTTCCACATGCTGAAGATTCAATTCTGTGGATGAAGTATCTGTGCTGGTCAACAGGTCCCAATTATCTCCACGTCTCTTATCATGACGTAAATGCACTTCACCAGAGCTGATAGCCAATTCCTCTACGGTGTAATCCCCTTGAATAACACCAATAACGTTCATGCCAAGCCCTACCTCGGCCGCTCGGATCAATGGTGCTTCGCCTCCAAAGGGGTCTTCAATGAGGACATCGTGCAAGACAATACGCACGCGAGGAAAGCCCGAAAAAATATCGAGATCGATGGTGCTGACAGAGACGGGAGTCTTGAGCTGGGTGTTGATTTTCTCAACCCCGCCCGCAATGATTTTATCTTGATTAGAATACAGATATCCGGCACCCCCTGCTAGGACAAGGAAGAGCACGAGCGCGAGGTAAGCCAATATTTTCAGCGCGCTCTTCATTAAAAATTATCTAGTTTTCAGGAAGTCGATTTCTTTGGAATCCAATAAGCGGTACTCCCCGCGACTAAGGTTCTTTTTGGTAAGCCCTGCATAGGACATGCGGTCCAGTTTTTCAATTGCATACCCCAAAGAATCAAAAACACGGTGGACTAATCTGTTCTTACCGCTTAGAATACGAATGCCTATTTCTCTTTTATTGGCTTCGTTAGCATAGCGAATCTCTTCAATAACGGCTTTTCCATCCTCGAGCATAATACCTTTTTGAATGGCTAATAAATCTTTTTTCTCGAGCGCCTTGTCTAGTACGACACTTAGAATCTGTACAGCACCTTTGGCTGGGTGAGTGAGTTTTTTCGCTGTATCGGCATCGTTAGTGAACAGCAATACTCCGGTCATGGAACGGTCCATTGTCCCTACGGGATATAGGCGCTCCCGCGTGGCATTGCCAATGAGTTCGTCCACACTCTTTTTCACACGGTTGTCGTTTACGGTGGTGATGAACCCTTTGGGCTTGTTCAACAACAAATATTTCTTCTTCTCGCTCTTGATTAGGCTTCCGTTGAATTTCACGGTATCGGTAGGCTTGACCTTGTAGCCCATGGTGGTCACCACTTTGCCGTTGATTTCCACCAAGCCTGCCGCGATCAAATCATCCGCCTCACGTCGGTTACAAATTCCTGCGGTAGAAAGGAATCTGTTCAAGCGAATCTCATCATTTGAACCAGCTAATTCCTCCGCACTTTTGCGCTTCACACGTTTGAAATTACTTGGTCCACGTTTAAAGTCTTTTTTGCCTTCGTCGTGGCCTCTGTCTGAGTCAGAAAAACGTGGTGAACGAGGTCCATCCGAGAAGCGGTTGTGGCTTTCGTTTTTCTTGGGTCCTCTAGAGTTGGAGCGGCTATTGCGCATGATGCGGTAATTTTTACAAAGGTAGGTGCTTAAGGCCTCTGCAATTCAAATGCCATAAAATTTCAGTTAACATCTAAAGGGAGTAGGACAGGGGCGTCCAATTCTGGTGAAAACCCCACCAACCACACCTCAACTTCCGAGCATTGGTGCTTACTAAGCAATGAGGCGCCCAACAATAGGAGTCGTTGTATTTGTCGCGGATCGACCCAAAGCCAAACCTCTTGAGGCACACATTTTCTGTATTTGACCTCCACAACGAAGAGTACACCGTCTTTTTTGGTGATTACATCGGCTTGAAATCGACCCATGCGAAAATCTTTTGCCACCAAATGATGTCCGCTTGCTAGCAGCATTTCTGCGGCCATTCTCTCGTATGTTTTGTAGGACGACATGCCCAAGAAATTGGCCCCTAAAAAAGGAAGAGACAAGAAATGTGGAGAACTAAAAGTTATACACTTCTCAGTACGATGGGCCAATTCTCTTTTCCATGCCCAATAATGGGGTGCTCATACACGGGCACGCCCTCGGCTTCAAAGTGTTTTCTCAGGGAATGTCGAACGTCGGGACCCCACGGAATGTGGTGGTCGTGTATATCAGAAAATACGCCAAGCACTACAGCCTGTAGCCCTTTAAAGGCCCCGCGTCGGCGAAGGGCAAGGAGCATTCGGTCCAAATGGTAGTGGTATTCGTCGAGGTCTTCCAGTAGTAAAATACAGCCGTTTAAGCTCGGTAAACTTGGGGTGCCTAGGATGCTGTATATGACGCTGAGGTTGCCGGCAATGACTTGGCCGTGCACCTCCTTAGGCAAGGCACAATGCAGCGCATCTTCTTCACCCATCAAGACCTTGAGCGTAGCTTCGATGGCCTCTTTTTTGGTCGTTTCAAAACTGATGGGCATGGTCGCATGTAGGGTAGCCAATCCTTGTTGTACCCCGTGACATAAAAAGGTGGTGAAATCTGAAAAGCCCACAAGCCATTTTGGATTTTTCTGGAGCGCCGCCCAATCCACCGCATCCACAATCTCCGCACTTCCGTATCCGCCACGCACGTTCCAAATAGCCTTCACCTCGGGATGGTGTACTAGAGCATTGAAGTGGGCCACTCGCTCCTCAATGGTGCCGGCCAGCTGGTGGTGTTGGCTGAGAATGCCCGGTTCGTAATAGACCTTGAAGCCCGCGCCTTCCATAACGGACTTTGCCGTTTCGATCATTTCGGGACGAGCAAATCTAGCTGTAGCGCTAATACCAATGGTATCTCCAGGGGTTAGGAAATGTGGTGTGGTTTGTTTCATTACCCGAAAAATACCCAATAAATGCGCATTATCTTCGCGGTATCGTTTAAACGTTATCAAAAAGGAATGAGTACGAACAAAAAAATCATGGTGACTGCGGCCTTGCCGTACGCCAATGGTCCTATAC
This sequence comes from Schleiferiaceae bacterium, assembly GCA_030829675.1. GTDB lineage: Bacteria > Bacteroidota > Bacteroidia > Flavobacteriales > Schleiferiaceae > UBA10364. Next base: position 1,572 of record JAURAE010000042.1, on the reverse strand, counting down.
ACATCGGGCACCTTGCGGGGTGTTACCTGCCTTCAGATATCTATGTGAGGTATCTACGAATGCGGGGCCGTGATGTGAAGTTCGTCTGTGGCTCCGATGAACACGGGGTGCCTATTACCATCAAAGCAAAGAAGGAGGGCATCACCCCGCAGGATGTAGTGGACCGCTACAACGCGATGATGAAAGGCGCGTTCGAAGAATTTGGAATCAGCTTTGACCACTACAGCCGCACCTCAAGTCCTCAACACCACAAAAACGCTCAAGAGTTCTTCAAAACCTTGATGGATAAAGGTGCCTTGGTCGCGAAGGAAACGCAGCAATACTTTGATCCGGAAGCGGGCCAATTCCTTGCTGACCGCTACATCACCGGCGAATGCCCCAAATGTCATGCAGCAGATGCCTATGGCGACCAATGTGAATCTTGTGGCACCTCATTGAACGCGACGGACCTGATCCAACCAAAATCAACGCTTAGCGGCGCCACCCCTGAGCTGCGCAATACCACCAACTGGTTCTTGCCGTTGGACGAACTCTCAGAAGACCTACGTGCCTTTTTAGAGAGCCGCGAAGGCTGGAAGCCGAATGTGATGGGCCAATGCATGAGCTGGCTTAACGCAGGCGACGGTCTGCAGCCCCGTGCTATGACCCGCGATTTGGATTGGGGGGTACCCGTTCCAGTCGAAGGCGCCGAAGGAAAAGTGATGTATGTGTGGTTTGATGCGCCTATTGGCTACATCAGCGCTACCCAAGAACTCCTGCCCAACGATTGGGAAGCGTACTGGAAAGGCGACAACGCAGAGATCGTACACTTCATCGGAAAGGACAATATCGTTTTCCACTGTATCATTTTCCCTGCCATGTTGCAGCAGCACGGTGACTATGCTTTGCCGACACAAGTGCCTGCGAACGAATTCCTCAATCTTGAGGGACGTAAGCTGAGCACCTCAAAGAATTGGGCCGTTTGGCTTCACGAATACCTTCAGGATTTCCCAGGGCAGCAAGATGTCTTGCGTTACGCCTTGACGGCTACGATGCCGGAGACCAAGGACAATGATTTTACATGGGCCGATTTCCAACAGCGCAATAACAGCGAACTAGTCGCAGGCCTCGGTAACTTCGTCAACCGTGTGATGGTCCTCACCCACAAGTACTTTGAGGGTGTAGTCCAACAACCCAATGTGTTGACCGATGCCGATCGCGAAGCGCTAGCTGCGATGACTCAATACGGCCGTCGCATTGCCAAATCCATCGAAGCCTTCAAGTTCCGTGAGGCCTTGAATGAAGCGATGAACGTCGCTCGCCTTGGCAACAAATACCTCCAAGAACAAGAACCTTGGAAGGTATACAAGCAAGATCCCGAGCGCGCAGGTGTGGCACTTTTCGTTGCTACGCAAATCATGGGTGCCGCTACCATAGTCTTCGAACCGTTCTTGCCTTCTACTGCGGCTAAACTGCGCAACATGCTCGGTTTATCCGAAGGATTCCGCTGGGAAGATGCCAACGAAGAAACCATCATCCCTGGTGGAACACAGCTGGGCGAAAGCACTTTGTTGTTCTCAAAAATTGAGGACG